>JAZKEV010000391.1:37363-42650 GCA_040386765.1 Verrucomicrobiota bacterium
CTGCAGGCGGCACCTTCCCAAACAATCCGTTGAGCACGCATTAAGGATAACGCGCCCTACCTTACTCCACGCGGAGAATGCCCTTCATCAGCTGCGAGTGGCCGGGGAAGGTGCACACGAAGTCGTACTCGCCGGCCTTGGTGGGGGCGGTGAAGAAGATCGTGTCGCTCGTATCGGGGAGCGTCAGTGCGGTGTGGTAGAGCACGTCGTCGGTGTCGGGTACGAAGTTCTTCGCGTTGCCTTCGAGGCCGAGGGCCATGGCGGCTTCGCCGACGGCCTGGCCGCGGCCGGGGGCGCAGAGGACGAAGTTGTGCAGCATGTCGTCGGAATTGCGGAAGATGAGGCGGACGCGTTCGCCGGCTTTCACGGTGAGGAGCGTTTGGTCGAACTTCAGGCCGGGGAGCGTGCCGAGGATGAACTGCTTGTCGCCTTCATCGCCTGACCAATCGGACGGGGCCTTGGTGGGATGCTTTTTGGTGTTGGCGGTGGCGATGGTGGGGATCGGCGCGACGCAGAGTTCGGCGTCCTTCGGATCGACGGGGATGATGCGCGGGCCATCGGGGAAGCGGTTGAGCGTGTAGTAGGCGGTGGGATGGAGGAGGGCCTCGGTGCTGCCGGCGGCGCGCAGGCTAGGGGCCTTGATCTCGTGAACGTAGCCTTCGCGCAGGCATACGGCGGCGAGGCGCACGCTGAGGCCGTCGGGGGCGACGGTGACCTTGCGGATCGGGCAGGCGAGGCGGTTCACCGGGGCGCTGCCGTAGGCCTTGTGATAGAGATAGGTGAAGCCGGCGACGGAGTAGCTCTCGGGTTTCTCGGCTGTGGCGCGATCGACAGGCTGCGTGAAGGTGAGGACGAAGCCATCGGGCTGGGCGTGGATTTCCTTGATCTCGAACGGCACGGTGCCGGTCCACGCGAGGCGCTCGAGGCCGAATTGCTTCGGGCCGACGGCGCCCCAGCCGCGCTCGGTCTCGCCGGCGAAGAGCACGCCGCCCTCGCCGTACGCGAGGCGGATGATGCCGCAGTCGAAACCCTCGCGAAACGGATACGCTGCGCCCTGCCACACGCCCTTCACCTGCTCGAGGCTGAGGCGGACGATCTTGCTCTGGCCCTGATCGGCGAGGAAGAGTTGGCCGCCGAAGGGGCCGAACTGGCCGCCAGTGGTGTCTTCGATGACGCCGGCATTGGAGATGCCGAGGACGGTGTGCGGGAGCCAAATCGCGGGTGGCTTCACGGCCGGGAGGCGCTTGGCGACCTCGTGCATGGGCTCCTCAAAGTCTTTGATCTCGTCGGGACGCAGGCGGACGGTCGAACCGGGCAGGCGGCTCCAAGCGAGGCCGGCAGGATGGCCGGCGAAGTCGCCGGGCGCGAGGTGCGTGATCCGGCCGGAGCCGACCCACTCGCCCTGGTTTTCGGAGGCGAACCATTCGCCCTTGGAGGTGACGAGGAAGCCGGCGGGCGAGCGGAGGCCCGCGGCGACGGGCGTCATCTGGCCATCGGGCGTGATCTCCAGCATCCAGCCGCGCCACGGGGCGGGCGCCTGCGTGGCGCCGCCGAAGGCGACATTGAGCGTGACGCGGAGATTGCCGTTGGGCGCGAGGACCGGGCCAAAGGCGTACTCGTGATAGCTGCCCGAGATGGGGAGCTTCGCGACGGTCTCGAACACATCGGCGCGGCCGTCGCCATCGGTGTCATCCAGCCGGGTGAGCTCCTGGCGCTGGGCGACGTAGTATCCGGTTTTTGGAGACGGGGCGGCGATCAGGCCGAGCGGTTCGTGCAGGCCGGAGGCGAAGAGCGTGAACTTCGGCTTCGGGTCCGCATCGTAGGCGCCATCGACCCACCAGACCTCGCCGCGCCGCGTGGCGACGAGCAGGCGCTTGCCGGTGACGGGCAGGATGCCGCTGACCTCAAGGACGATGCCCTCGGGCACGGGCAGCGGGGTGCGTTTGAAAAACCTGTCCTCGCGCACGACGAGTTCGCTCGAGGGCTTGGCGAAGCGCTCGGAGGACGACGGATTGTTGACGAGATCGGCGGCGACGAGCGTGGCGGCGGAGCCGAGGACGAGAGCGAGAAAGCGGGACATGGTGGGGAGCGGGGCGGTTACCACACGAGCGAATACGTGACGGGCTGCTCCAGCGTGGAGCCCGTGAGCGGCACGGCGAGTTGCTGCCTGCCGGCGACGGTGCGGAGGACGGGCTGGCGCGGGGCGCCGGCGGGCCAGTCGATATACCACTCGCGGTCGCCGACGATCCAGCCGGAGCCGTCGGGCTGGCGGGTGATGGTGTCGGCCTCGGCGAGGAGCACCCAGGTGGACCAGGACGGCAGGCGGCCCTTGAACTGCAGCGTGCGGGTGAGCCCGCGGCCTTCGGCGACGGGTGCGATGCGGTCGCGGATCGAGAGATCGGAGAGCGTGGAGAGGAAGACGGGCTGCCCATCGGCTTCGAGCACGTAGCCCTGCGAGGAAAAGAGCGCATCGGGCTGGTCGGGCCAGTCGCCGTCGGCGGCGTACTCGATCAGGGCCACGGAGGGCTTGGCGTTGAAGGTGAGGGCGGGGCCGGCGGGTTTGGCGGTCTGGTCGTTGCCGCGGCCATCCCACATCGGGAGCGTATCCACAAAGCCACCACGCCACGCGCGGAGGAGCGTGCCGGCCTCGAAATCGTAGGCATAGTGGACACCGGCGGGCGTGCCGACGGAGGCGGCGTAGAGGCGCTTCCGTGGGTCGAAGGGGACGAAGCCGCGCTGGACGACGGTACGGTCTTTTACCGGCACGAGGAGCTGGCGGGGTTGCTTCGGCGCCGTGGCGGAAGCGATGGTGGTGGATTTCTTGCGGTTGGCGTTCGCGGTGTCGTCGCCACGGACCGTGAGGGTCTTCGAGGCGATGCCCGGGCCCTCGGCCACGAGTTCGAGCGACGGGCGACCGTTGGCCGTATGGACGAGATCGAGGCGGAAGGGATGGCGGCCGGCGGTGAGCGTAACGATGCCGGGCTGGCTGCCGCGCTCGAGCGGGAGCACGACATCGCGGCCATCGAGGGCGAGCCGGGACATGCTGCCGGACTGAAGCTCGAAGCGATACGCACCGGCGCGCGGCACATCGAGCGTGCCGGTGAAGGTGAGGGCGAACTTACCGGATTTTTCCACGGCGGTGTGGGCGAAGCGGGCAGGCGTGCCTTCGCTGGTCGGAGGGCGCGTTTCGTAGGCGCTGACCGACTTGAAGTCGCCGGAGTAGAGCTTGTAGTGCAGGTCGGAGACGGCGATCGCGGCGGAGGCATCGAAGCGTTTCACCGCGAGACCGCGAATCGCGACAGCGCCGTGGTCACCCTGAATCATGAGCGGGCCGAGCGGCGCTTCTTCGCCGGGGAGGGCCGAGCGGGTGGGACCGGTGACCTCGACATTTTCGTGGATCGTGTAGCCGTTGAGCACGACGCGGACGAAGCGGGCCTTGCGGGTCTTCTTGCCCGCGGTGTCGAAGCGCGGGGCCTCGAACTCGATGTGGAGTTTTTGCCAGAGGCCGGGGGCGCGGGCGGCGTTGGCGCGGGGGGCGGTGCCCTCGTAGCCCTCGTTGCCTTTGCCGCGCGCGGTGTCGTAGCGGATGTAGAGGCCGCCGCAGTCGGAGGACTTGGGCTCGCGGACGCCCCAGCTATCGAAGAGCTGCACCTCGTATCGGCCTTGCAGATACACGCCGGAGTTGGAACCGGGCGTGAGGAGAAATTCGAGGTCGAGCTCCAAGTCGCCGTGCTCCCACGCGGTGAGGAGATGGCCGCGGTCCGCCTTTTCCTTGCCGGGATTGCAGACGAGGATGCCGGTGCCTTCGGTGCCGGTGAGGGGTTTCTCGCGGCGCGGATCGCCGGCGAGGGAGCCGGCGAGCTTCCAGTTGGGGGAGAGCGGATGGAACGCCGTAGCGGTGTGAAGCGAGATCGGCTCGGGCGGCAGCGCGGTCTGCGCGAGTGCGCGGGTGAAACCGGCGGTGAGAGCGAGCGCGAGCAGGGCGCGAGTGAAGAGAGGCGGGGTAGCCATGGGCGGAGCGGAGGTGGCGGGAGGCGGCGACGCTCGCGGGTGCGGGGAGGGACGGCAAATGGAAAGCGGCCTTTTAAAGGAACCACGAAAAACACGAAATACACGAAAACGGTGAGCCGCTAAAAGACGCTAAACACCGCTAAAGCAGATAGCGAAGACTTGACGAAGAGGACAAAAAATACGGCGGGCGTGAGGGCGGCTGGCTTGTCATGCGCCCGGAGGACTTCCTAGTTTGGTGGCCATGAAGATTTCTTCCTGGGTGGCGATGGGTCTGGCCCTGCTGGCGGTCTCGGCTGCGGCGGTGGCGGCGGAACCCAAGTACCGCGTGCTGACCGACCAGACCTTTCTCGCGCCCGAGCGGAAGGAGAAGCTGGACCTCTATCTGCCGGAGCCGCCGGCGGAGGGGAAGCTGTCGCCTGCGCTCGTGTGGATCCATGGCGGCGGGTGGCGCGGGGGCACGAAGAACGAAGCGCGGGCGAAGAATGTCTGCGGCACCCTGGCCGCGGCGGGGTACGTGGCGGTGAGCATCGACTACGTGCTGGGCGACGGCGCGTGGCCGACGAATCTACAGGACTGCAAGAACGCGGTGCGTTTCCTGCGCGCAAATGCGGCGAAGTATCGCCTCGACCCGAATCGTATCGCGGTCGCGGGTGGCTCGGCCGGTGGACACCTTGCGCTGATGGTGGCGCTCACGACCGGTCGGAAAGGTCTGGAGCCGGAAGATGTTTATCCGGGTGTGTCGAGCAGCGTGCGGTGCGTGGCGAATTTCTACGGCGTTACCAACCTGCTGACCCGGAAACGGACGACGACCGGCGGCGTGACAGACCCCACCGCAACCCAGAAGCTGGCGGCCAGTTCGCTGACGCTCTTTGGTGCAAAGTCCGAGGAGGATGAAGTCTTTCGCCTCGCGTCGCCCGTTACGCACGTGCGCAAGGACAGCGTGCCGATGCTCACGCTGCACGGCAAAGCGGACACCACGGTCGACTACCATCAGGCGGAAGAGCTGGACCGCGTGGCCAAGGAGCGTGGCGCGCGGCACGAGATGATCTTGCTGGAAAAAGTGGGGCACACGTTTGATCTCCAAACTTGGGCGAAGAAGCCGCTGCCGCGGGATCTGCGGCCGGTGCTGCTGGAGTTTCTGGCGCAGAATATGAAGTAAGAGCCGCGGAGCTTGCCGTAGGACCTCTGTTGAATAAACTTTTCGAGTGATGAGTACGTTGCAGGAAATCGAAGAAGCCGTGTTGCGCCTATCCGATAAAGACAGGTTGCAGCTGGC
>JAZKEV010000392.1:0-807 GCA_040386765.1 Verrucomicrobiota bacterium
TTCTTGTCGGCGATGGCGGTGCGAAGCTCGCTGGCGGCGGACTGCGCGGCGCGCGGGGGCTCGCGGCGGAACGTGGCGCGGAAAAGCGCCTCGGCAAAGGCGGCGTAACCGCGATCCTCGAGGTGCACGCCGTTGAAGGTGAAGTCGCTCTTGGGGTCGGCGAAGGCCGCGAGCATCGGGGCGTAGACATCGGCGAAGCCGATCTTCTCCAGCGCCGCGACCTCGGCCATCGCCTTGGTGTAGAGGGCGAGATTGGCGTTGTTGAGATCGGCCGCGGGGATGGGGGCGAGCGCGCGGATGTTTTCGTTGGCGATCGGGGAGACGAGGACGATGCGCGCGGCGGAGGTACCGTTGTAGGCGCGGGTCTTCAGGTCGCGGAGAAAGGCGGTCAGCCGCGTGCGGAAGTCGGCGAGCTTTTCGGGGCCGCCGAAGGACTCGTTGAAACCGAACGCGGCGAAAATGACATCGGCCTTCTGCACGGCGAGGTGCTGGTGGATGTCGCCGAAATTGGCCGGGCGCGGCATGAGGCCGGGTTCGTCGGCGGACCAGGCGAGCGTGCGGATGACGAGCTGGTGCGAGGGATGCGCGAGCTGGAGGAGCGACTCGAAGTGGGGGAACTGCGCGGCGCGCTCGAAGAGGGTATTGCCGATGAAGACGATGCGGTCGTCTTTGCGCAGCTCGAGCGGGAGCGTGGTCTCGACGGCGGTGGTTTTGAGGGGCTGCGGGGCGGTGGTCTCGTAGATGCCGAACTGAGTGAACTCGTCCTTGGGTGGCGTTGGCATCGTGTGCCCGTGGGCGTGCGATGCC
>JAZKEV010000392.1:817-3262 GCA_040386765.1 Verrucomicrobiota bacterium
GGGGGGGGGGGGGGGGTTGCGCGAGAAGCAGCGAAGCGGACGCGGAGAGGCAGAGGACGGACGCGAGGGAGCGCATGGGAGAGGAACGGGTTGAGGTGTTACGAATGCCGCGCTGAATGCCCGGCGGCTCGGCGGGGCCTCGCCTAGGGTTGGGGGGCGGCGGACTTCTCAGGGAAGAGCGCGCGCGTGAGGCCGGCGACGCCGAGCGTGACGGCGGTGCCGATGAGGGTGAACCACGGCCAGAAGACCTCACCGCCGAAGGTGGCGAGCCACCACTCGCGGAAGGCAGGGATATTCGGAGGCCAGTAGATGACGTTCATCACGACCACCGAGGCGATCATGCCGGCCATCGCGGCGCGCGGGCCGACGCGTCGCCAGAAGAGCGCGAGGAAGAGGCCGCCCAGCAAGGCGCCGGCGGTGAGGCCACGCAGGGCAAACGCGGCATTGAGCACGAAGGTGACTTCGCGGGTGAGCCACGCGGTGAAGACGAGCATGCCGGCCCAGAAGACGGTCGAGTACTTGCTGAAGCGCAGGAAGTACTCCTCGTCGCGGTTCTTCACCATCTGCTTCACGAAATCCATCGTGGAGACGGAGGCGAGGGACGTGATCGCCGAGCTGATCGACGACATCGCGGCGGAGAGGATCGCGACGATGAGGAAGCCCTTCAAGATGTGCGGGACCTCCGTCATCATGAAGGTGGGGAAGATGAAGTCGAAGGACTTGATGCCCGGACGGCTTTCGGGGAGCGGGATCTTGAACTCGTGGCCCTGGTAGAAGACCCACAGCAGCACGCCGACGAGCAGGAACGTGAGCATCAGCGGGAAGATCAGGACGGCGGAGAGCGCGAGGGCCTTGCGACCTTCGGAGACGGTACCGCAGGCGAGCACCCGCTGCACGATGAGCTGCTCGGCGCCGTGGGTGGAGAGCACCATGACGGTGCCGCCGATGACACCCATCCAGATATTGAAAGGCGCGGAGAAGGAGAAGTCAGTGTTGAGCCAGACGAGTTTGCCGGCCTTCGACGCGGTATCGATCGCGGTGGACCAGCCGCCGTCGATCAGCGTGGGGATATAGAAGAGGGCGAAAAGGCCGCCGGCGAGGAAGAGGCCGAACTGCACGGCATCGGTCCAGATCACGGCTTTGACGCCGCCGATATACGTGTAGAGGAGCGAGAGGCCGACGAAGATGAGGATGGCGCCGAGGATGGGGTCGACGAGGCCGCCGAGGCTGCAGATCTCCTCGCCCAGCATGAGGCGGATGGGGATGCAGGCGACGAAGACGCGCACGCCCGCCGCCATGGTTTCGAGGAAGAGGAAGAGCGCACCGGCGAGGCGGCGCGGGCTGCGGCCGAGGTGCTGCTCGAGCAGTTGGTAAGGGGAGTAGATCTCGCCGCTCAGGTAGTGCGGCACCATCACGATCGCGAGGATGACGCGGGCGATGATGTAGCCCACGATCATCTGGATGAAGAGGATGTTGCCGCCGTAGGCGATGGCGGGGACGCCGATGATCGTCAGCGCGCTGGTCTCGGCTGCGACGATGGAGACGCCGATGCCCCACCAGGGGATGTTGCGGCTGCCGAGGAAGTAGTCGCGGGTGTTGCGCTGGTCCTTGCCGAACCAGACTCCGAGGCCGATGATGCCTGCGAGGTACGTGAGGATGACGATCCAGTCGCCGAGATTGAAATAACCAGACATAGTGGTGGTACGGGCTGCGTGGGGTAGGAGGGATCGACAGAAAATGAGGCGAAATTGGCGAGGAGAAATGCACGGGAGGGCCGCCGGTGCGCGCCGCTTTATCCGGACAGGTTGGGTCGCCGGTTGCAGCGGAGGGGATTCCTTGCGCGCTGGCATACTGGCGCGAGAACCGCTACGACACCGGTATGCAACGACGGCAACAACGGGTCATGGCGGGATGGATGCGCGAGTGCGCGCTGGGGCTGGTGCTCTTTGCCCTGGGACTACTTCGCCTGGGCGCGGCGGAGGGGACGACCTACACGCGCGTGCCGCTCGGCAAGGCGGTGCTCTCGCTGCCCGCGGGTTGGACGACCCCCGGCGCGGAGGTGCCGCTATGGCTGCATCTCCATGGGGCGACCGATGTGGTGGAGCGGGAATTTGGCACGATCGGCGCGCCGGGAGTGCTTGTGACGCTCACGCTGCCCGGACTCTCCAAGGTCTACGCGGATCACTTTGCGGCGCCGGAGGTGTTTGGGGCGCTGCTGCGCGAGGTGGAGACGGCGCTGCGGAGCCAGTCGAAAGAGCGCGAATGGAAACTGGGCCGCTTGGTGGTCTCGTCGTTCAGCGCGGGCTTTGGCGGGGTGCGCGAGCTGATGAAGCAGCCGGAGGCCTTTGCCCGGATCGCGGCCCTCGTGATGGCGGACTCTATTTATAGTGGGTATACGGGCGCGGCGGCGGAGAAGCAGGTGGACCCGGAGCTGATGGCGGGCTT
>JAZKEV010000392.1:3272-8099 GCA_040386765.1 Verrucomicrobiota bacterium
CGAAGCGAATGGTAATCTCGCACAGCGCGCAGGTGCCGGAAGGCTACGCGAGCACGACGGAAACAGCCGACTACCTCATCAAAGAGCTTGGTGGCGCGCGCACCCAGGACGGGCAGGCGACCGCGTGGCGCGGAGGGCTGATGCTTACGAGCGAGTTTTCGCGCGGGCAGCTCGATGTGCTGGGCTTCGAGGGTACGAATGCGGAGAGCCACATGCAGCACCTGCGCTCGCTTGGCGTGCTGCTGGAGCGCGGCGCGCCGTTGGTGGCCAAGGGCGCGCGATCTCTCGCCGAACTCCAGGCGCAGCTCGCGGCGCATGTCGGCCACGAACGGTTCAAGGCGGCGCTCTGGGGTGTGAAGGTGGTGTCGCTCGAGACGGGGAAAGTGATCTTTGAAGCGCACCCGGAGCGGTTGCTGAGCCCGGCTTCGAACTCAAAACTCTACACGGGAGCGCTCGCGCTGGACCGGCTCGGCGGCGATTACCGGATCGTGACGCCGATCCTGGCGACGGCGAAGCCCGAGGCGGATGGCACGCTGCGCGGCGATGTCGTCGTGAGCGGGCGCGGCGACCCGAGCTGGAATTCGGGCTCGGCCCGGAAGAAGTTCGACGAGATTTTCGAACCCTTTGTGGCAACGATCGCGGGGGCGGGCGTGAAGCGCATCGCGGGCGATATCGTGGCGGACGGGACTTTTTTTCGCGGCGTGCCGACGGGCGCGGGTTGGACGGCGGATGACCTGAACGACTATTACGGCGCGGAGGTTTCCGCGCTGACGGTGGAGGATAACTATGCGGACCTGCGGATCGTGCCGGGCGCGAATGTCGGCCAGCCCGCCGCGATCACGCTGGTGCAGCCGCACACCGGACTCGTGCTCGACAACCGGGTGACGACGACGGCGGCGGGCAGTTCGAGGCGGATCGTGGTGCGGCGGCTGATCGGAGAGCACGTCGTGCACGTCTTTGGGGAAATTCCGCTGAAGAACGCGCCGGTGATCGACGAGGCTACGGTGCCGCGTCCGGCGCAGTGGTTTGCCACCGCGCTCAAGGCGGCGCTGGAAAAGCGCGGCATAGCCGTCGAAGGCAAGGCACGGAGCGTGCGCTGGCCGGATGCGCCAGCGACAGGCACGAATGCCGTGACGCTCGGCGAACTGCTCTCGCCGCAGATGCAGGAGCTCGTGGCGGCCTTCATGAAGCCGTCGCAGAATCTGCACACGGACCTGATCTTCGACTACGTGGGGGAACGCTCGCGAGCTGTGGATGCGCCGGCCTGGCGCAGCTCCGAGGACTGCGGCGTGCTGGCGCTGCGGGAATTTCTGCGCGCCAACAAGCTGGAGGCGGACGACGTGCGCTTCGAGGAGGGCTCCGGGCTTTCGCGCAATAACCTGACCTCCGCGCGCGCGACGGTGGCGCTGTTGAGCTTCATGGCGAAGCACCGCGAAGCGGAGGCCTTCCGGGCGTCGCTGCCGGTGGCCGGCGTGGATGGCACGCTGCGGCGGCGGATGAAGGCCTCGCCGGCCGAGGGCAACCTGCGGGCCAAGACGGGCACGCTGCGCTGGGCGAATGCGCTTTCCGGATACGTGACGACAGTGGCGGGCGAGCAGCTGGTGTTTAGCGCGATGCTGAACCGGATGGTGGTGCCGGCGGGGCGGAGTGCGCGCGAGGACGTGGATGCGATCGGGGAGATGCTGGCGCGGTTTGGGGGGAAGGTGGGGAAGACGGGGGAGTGACGGTGGGGCGGGGGAGGGCGAGGATGAAGTGGAGAGTGGAGCTGTTGGCTTGCGGTGGCTCGTCCGTAGTCGGATGAGGCGCCAGCGGGCTGGCGGCCTACGATGCGATTGGGGGCGCGTCCGTATTCCGTCGCGGCGTAAAGCCGCTCCTACAATTGGGTGGCGGGGGTCGTGCCGACCGCGGGCGGGGGGACGGGTGGTATTGTGGATTCGCGGGCTGGCGGCTGGCCCGGGGACTGGAGGTGCAATGGATGTCCTAAGCGCGGGCTGAAGCTCCGCGCTACGGGCGGAAAAAAGGCGGCTCGAAAGAGCCGCCTTGGAATGTGTGCTGAGAGCGAGCCGGCGGCCTTAGGCTGCGGTCGCTTTCGGGGTTTCGGCCAGGGCGGCGTCGAAGGCTTTGAGCATCGTGGCGATGGTCTCGTCGGTTTCGTCGCCCATGTTGGAGATGCGGAAGGTCTTGCCCTTGAGTTTGCCGTAGCCGCCGTCGATCACGAGCTTGTGCTTCGACTTCAGCACCTTGTTCAGCACGCCGAGGTCGATGTTCAGCGTATTGACGAAGCAGTTGAGCGTCACGGAGCCGTGGCCCTCTTTCGGGAAGAGCTTGAAGCCTTTCGCGAACATGTGGTCGCGCACCGTCTTGTTGAGGCGGGCGTGGCGGGCGTAGCGGTTCTCGGCGCCTTTGGCTTTGATGTCCTCGAGCTTGGACTTGAGGGCGTAGATCAGCGAGATGACCGGGGTGCTGGGCGTCATGCCGTTTTCGTGGTTCTTCTGGAACTCCACGAAATCGAAATAGTAGCCGCGGTCGGCGAGCGTCGCGGCGCGCTCGAGGGCGCGCTTCGAGACGGAGATCAGCGAGAGGCCGGGGGGCAGGGCGAGGGCCTTCTGCGAGCCGGTGATGAAGACATCGATGCCGAGCTCATCCTTCTTGATGGGCATGGCGCTGAACGAACTCACGGTGTCGACGATCGAGATGACGTCGGGGAACTCGCGGACGACCTTCATCACGGCGTCGAGATCGGTCATGCAACCGCACGAGGTCTCGTTGTGGATGAGGGTGATCGCATCGTAGGCGCCGGTGGAGAGCTCCTTGCGGACGGCCTCGGGATCGACGGGCTGGCCCCACTCGAACTTGAGGGCGGTGGCCTGCTTGCCGTTGCGGAGCGCGACGTCGTTCCACTTGTCGGCGAAGGCACCGTTCATGCAGCTGAGGACCTTCTTTTTGACGACGTTATTGATCGCGCCTTCCATCGAGCCGAACGCGCTGCTTGTGGAAATGTAAACGGGATCCTTGGTGTACAGCAGCGCCTGGAGGTCGGGCTGGATGGAGTTGTACAGCGCAACAAAGTCCGTGCTGCGGTGCCCGATCATGGGCTGCGACATGGCACGGAGGGTTTTCTCCGAGACGGCAATGGGGCCGGGGATGAAGAGTTTGTAGCTCATAGTGAGTGCGCGTAGGCGCTCCGAAAACTGTTTACGCGGCTGGGCGCGTCAACCTTCATTCCGGTCACGTGTTTTTCCCGAGTGCCCGTCATCCATTGTCCGAAGGAGGGGCCGCCCGCGTCTTAGGTAGCTTGCGGGCGGGCGCTGGAGCGCGTCCAGACGAGGGCGCAGAGAGTGCACCGGCTTGCGGCGGATGCCGCAACGGGCGATAATCGGAAAGAACACCCAGCGATGTCGCAGCCCTGGCTGAAGAAACAAGTCAACGCCCTCGAGCTTTACACGATCGACGTGATTTACGGCCGGCGGGCGGGCGCGGGGGCGGCGCTCTACGGCGGGTTTCTGCAGAGCCTCTCGTGGCTTTTCAGCGGGATCGCCCAGACGCGGCTCTGGCTCTACCAGCACCGGATCCTCCACGACGAGCCGCTGGGCTGCCTGGTGGTGGTCGTCGGCAACCTGACGGTGGGAGGCACGGGCAAGACGCCCGTGGTGGAGAAATTTGCGCGGGCGCTGCGCGACCGCGGACGCAAGGTCGCGATCCTGAGCCGCGGGTATAAGAGCAAGTCGATCCCGCTCTGGCAAAAACTCTGGTGGCAGCTCACGCACGCCGAGAAGCCGGCGCCGCGCATCGTGAGCGATGGCAAGACGGTGCTGCTCGACAGTGAGCAGGCGGGCGACGAGCCCTACATGCTCGCGCGTAACCTCCCGGGCGTGATTGTGCTGGTGGATAAGAACCGGGTGAACGCGGGGGAATTCGCCATCAAGAAATTTGGCTGCGACACGCTCATCCTGGATGACGGGTTTCAGTACCTGCCGCTGAAGGGCCGGCTCAACCTGCTGCTCGTCGACAAGACCAACCCCTTTGGCAACGGGCACCTGCTGCCGCGCGGCATCCTGCGCGAGCCGATCAAGCACCTGAAGCGGGCGAGCTATGTCTTCCTCACGAAGTCGAATGGCCAGCGCGACCCGGAGCTGGAGAGCCTGATCGCGCAGCATAATCCCGGGGCGGATATCATCGAGTGCGCGCACAAGCCGCAGTACCTGCGGCGCTTTGGCGTGCCGATCGAGGCGCCGGGCGCGAAGGAGCCGCTGGCGTTTTTGAAAGGGCGGCGGGTCTTTGCCTTTAGCGGGATCGCGACGCCGGAGAGTTTTGAAAAATTCCTGCGCGACCTCGGCGCGCTGATCATGGGCCGGGAGCGGTTTCTCGATCACTACCGGTTCGAAACCGAGGACATCGTGGCGCTCTTTGCGATGGCGAAGAAGGAAGGGGCGGAGTGCCTCGTGACGACGGAGAAGGATGCGGTGCGCATCGCGGAGACCCTGGAGTGCCCGCTGCCGTTGTATTACCTGCGGTTGGAAATCGAGATACTACGAGGGGCAGCGGATTTTGACGAGGCGGTGGGGCGGATTTGTTTTCCGCAGAATCGGGCGTCGGCGGGGTAGATGGGCTGGCGGGGGTGCGTCCGACTACGGATGAAGCGCCAGCGAGCTGGCTGCCTACCAGGCTGGCGGGTGCTGGCTCGACAATCCGCTGGAACTGCAGCCGCCTTTCGTAGCGCGGAGCCTTCAGCCCGCGCTTGGAACACTCAGGGTATTCGTAGCGCGGGCCGAAGGCGGTTGCTCAGTGATGGGTTACACTTTTTGCGCAGTGATGGGTGACACTGGT
>JAZKEV010000393.1:0-10022 GCA_040386765.1 Verrucomicrobiota bacterium
ACGGCCATCAACGGCGGACCCATTTTCAAGTTCAACGAGTCGGTGTCATTCGTGGTTCACTGCAAGACGCAGCGGGAAGTCGATGCCTACTGGAAGAAACTGCTCTCGGGCGGCGGCAAGGAGAGCCAGTGCGGCTGGCTCAAAGACAAGTATGGCCTCTCCTGGCAGATCGTGCCGGATGTGCTGCTCGAACTTCTCTCCAGCAAGGACACCGCAAAAGCGACCCGCGTGATGCACGCGATGCTGCAGATGGTGAAGATCGACGTCGCCAAGCTGCAGAAGGCGGCGGTGGCGCCGAAGAAGGAGAAGGCGAAGAAGAAAGCTAAGAGCTGAGAGCTCGGAATCAAAATGAGTACTGAGCTCGGGCACTTTGATCGGTTTGGGGAATGGACCGCATGCATGGTAGGCAGCCCGCTTGCGGGCGCTGGTGAGTGAACGGACGAGCGCCAGCTAGCTGGATCTACCACGCGGATTACGATTTCCCCAACAGCTCCTCGCGGTGTGACGCAGGGCGGATCTCTCGATTCGTCCTGTTTTTTATTTGCGGGCGAGGCGGATGGGCTCGTGCGGGCCGGGGAAGCGGGGGCCGCGGTGCCAGACGTGGAGGTCGAGCATCGTGTCGGCGCGCGCGAGCACTTCGCGGACTCGGGTCCGGAGGGAGAAGGCATTGGGGACATCGCGGCTGCGAAAGGCGATGGCATCCAGATCGTGGACGCGGGCGATCTCAAGGGCACGCGCCGTGTGGTAGCCTTGGGACACGATGGTGAAGGAGCGCAGGCCGAAAACCTTGTGGGCGCGGACGACCGAATCGAGCGTGCGAAAGCCCGCGTAGTCGCACGTGATCGCGGCGGCAGGGACGCCGCGGGCGATCAGGGCGTTTTTCATCGCCGTGGGTTCGTCATAGTCGCGGTGGTGGTTGTCGCCGCTTACGAGGAGATGGCGGACCTTGCCGGCGTGGAAGAGCGCGGCCGCCGCCTCGATGCGATAGGCGAAATGCAGGTTGGGCTGACCGCCGGAGGTGAGGGGATTGGCCCCGAGCACGAGGGCGACCTCACGGGCAGGGACAGTGGCGACATTGGAGAAGACGCGGCCCTTCTGGCGCTGAAGGATGGCGTAGTTGGCATAACCGACGAAGGCACCGCCGAGGACGGCGAGCGCGAGCGTGGGGAGGACGAGCGGGCGCAGCTTGCGGGGAAATTTCACGGATGAAGCCATGTGAGAAAACGACCGGGAAAAGCAATCCCGGTGCGCACGGCGTATAGTAGTTTTTGACGGCAGCCGGAGAATTCCTCATACCGGCGATCCCATGACTCCCACGTCCACCGCCTCGGCATCGCCGTTTCTACTCCTCTTCAAGAATGCAGGTCCGGAAACCCACCAAAATCTCTCGGCCGACGAGCGGGTGCAATTGGCGCAGCGCTGGAACGATTGGTACGAGGGGCTGGCGGCCAAAGGAAAGGTCCAGCACGGGCGGCCGCTGGCGCTCACGGGCCGGCAGGTATCGGGTCCGGCGGGCGAGCGAGTGAGCGACGGTTTTTTCGCCGAGGCCAAGGAAGTGATCGGAGGATACTTTTTCCTGATGGTGGCGGATATCGACGAGGCGACGGAGATCGCCAAGGGCTGCCCGGGCCTGCCGCTCGGACTAACCGTGGAAGTGCGGCCGGTGGCGGAGTCGAGTCCGGTGCTGGAGGGCGTACCGGGGCGACCGCCTGCGAAGTGAGCGAATTGGTGGAGGAATGAAGTAGGGCGGGTTTTTAACCCGCCCTGGATCGGAACGCTCGGGGTCTGCTTTCAAAATAGAGAGACACATATCCCTTCTGTCATTCTGAGCGCAGCGAAGAATCCACGCGTACGAAGGCGGCTGGGTGTTCGTGGCCGTGGATTCTTCGCTGCGCTCAGAATGACAAAATCATTTTGGAGGCATTCCCTACCGCTAACGAGACTCTGCCGACGGACGCAGGGGAGCGCGACCGCGGCTTCCACGGAATTCGTCGATGCGAGAGGGCGGGCCCAAAGCCCCGCCCACCTTTACGAGCCCCAGCTCCAGCGCTCGCCAATCCAGGAGTAGCCGCCCTGCTTGCGGGGGACGACGCGGCCGATGCCGGGCCAGGGGAGGTGGAAGCCGTAGGAGCGCTCGTTGGTGGCGGCGAGCTGGGCGAAGAGTTTTTTGCGCGTGTCGACAGCCTGCTCGGGATCGTGGTCGAAGGCGATGCCCCACGCGGGATCGGTGAACATCAGCGTGTGGTGATGCGCGACATCCATGAAGTGGAGGAGGCTTTCCTTGCCGGAGCGGAGACGGAACATCGCGTGGCCGCTGGTGTGACCGAGGGCGGGCTCGATCTCGATCGCGCCGTTGAGAATCTTCGTTGCGCCAGCGTGGAGCTGGAGGTTGGGCTGGAGGACGTCGAACTTGTTGCGCGCGTCCTTGATCATGTTCGGGAGCGGGCCCTTGGCGCGCTTGGAGCGGGAGAAGTCGGGTTCGGGCGAGCGCCAGAAATCGACCTCGGCCTTGAGGCAGTGGAGCGCGGCGTTGGGGAAGATGGCCTTGTTATCGGTGACGAAGCCGCCGATGTGGTCGCCGTGCGCGTGGCTGAGGAAGGCCTGCGTGATCTGGCCGGGCGCGATGCCGATGGAGGCGAGGGCGTCGTTGACCCAGCCGATCTCGCGGTTGTTGGGGCGCACGCCAAAGCCGGCGTCGAAGAGCACGATCTCATTGCCGATGCGGGCGACGAGGATGTTGACGTAGAGGGGCAGGGCATCGAGGCGCTCACCGTGCGCGGCGAGATCGTCTTTCATGGCGGGGCGGGCCGCCTCGGGCCACATCAGGCCGAGACCCTCTTTGAAAACCATGTGGCCATCACTGATCGACCACGCCTCGATGTCGCCGATGCCAAATTTGTAAACGAAGGCGTTGCGCGAGCTGGCGGGCTGAATGGGTCCGGGCGCTACGCCTGCCGCGGCGGCGGGAGCGGGATTTTTCTTTTGAGCGGGCTGCGCGTAGACGGGAAGCGTGGCGGCTGCGGCGGTGGCGGCGGCCAGGGTCCCGAGGAACTGGCGGCGCGAGGGGAGCGGAGCGTGGTGGGGGGCCATGAGTGCAAGTGTGAGAGTGGAGACGATGTGGTCAATGGGAGGCTTTGCGCGCAGGTGATGTAAGGAGCAGGGAGACGGAAGAGGATGGGGTCGGCTGGGCAGCCTTACCTGAGCGTGGGGAGATTTTTAGACTTTTCCGCGGGAGGCGTGGCGGGCACGGTGCTGGGATGCTCATACGTGCGGATGAATTGGCGGTGCATCGCAACGATCCTACCTGGGTGGTCTTCGACTGCCGGCACGACTTGGGCGATGGCGCGAAAGGGGCGCGGGTGTACCGCGAGGGACATATCCCGGGCGCGCATTTCGCGGCGGTGGATACCGATCTCTCGGGCGCGAAGACGGGGAAGAACGGCCGGCATCCGCTGCCGGCACCGGAGGCTTTTGCGGCGTTTCTGGCGCGTCATGGCGTCACGGATACGTCGACCGTGGTGGCCTATGACGATGTGGGTGGGCAATACGCGGCGCGGCTGTGGTGGATGGCGCGGTGGATCGGCTTGGCTCGCGTTGGCATACTCGATGGAGGCTGGACGAAGTGGATTGGGGACGGTCGGTCGACAAGCACCGAGGTGCCGCCTAAACCTGCGACGCCGAGCTCGCTGCGAGCGAGAGCGGACAACGGAATGCTGCGGAGCGCGGCCGAGGTGCTGGCGCGGATCGGGCGCGATGACTCGGCGGTGGTGGATGCACGGGCGGCCGAGCGGTATCGCGGCGAGGTGGAGCCGATCGACCCGGTGGCGGGGCACATTCCGGGCGCGCTCAACCGATTTTATAAAGCGAACTTGAAGGGCGATCTGACGTTTCGAGAGCCGGCGGAGCTGAAGAGGGAATTCGAGGCGCTGCTTGGCGCGCGCAAACCGGAGAACGTGGCGCACCAGTGCGGCTCGGGAATCACGGCGTGCGCGAATATCTTTGCGATGGAGTACGCGGGGCTCGGCGGATCGAAACTGTATGCGGGCTCTTGGAGCGAGTGGGTGTCGGACCCGGCGCGGCCGGTGGCAAAGTGATGAGGGGTGGGAACGCTAATCTTCGCTAATTTTCGGAGGCCGCAGGGCGCGGAGAGGGCGTGAGGGCTTCGCCTGATCGGCGAAGCGCGGGGGTAGATAGCCGATTCTCGAGCGGTCGACGACTACAACTAGGCGCGGGCGGTGGGAGACTGAGCCGCCGTGCGCGTGGCGATGGCGCCGCAAATCAGGCCGGCGAGCCAGCCGCAGAGGTGGGCGCCGAGGTCGACTTGGGGTGAGTCGGCGGCGCCGTGCATGGCCAGGACCGTCAGGCCTGCTCCGAAAGGAATCAGGAGGGAGCGCCAGCGGTGCGGGTGCCGCGAGGCGAGGACCACGCGGAGGGCGCGGCCGGTTAGCAAGCCCACGCCGGCGAAGATTGCGGTGGAAGCGCCGACTGAGCGATACGGCGCAGGGTAGTTGCTGGCGGCGACGATGAGATTGCCGGCGACCGCGGCGAGCGCGAGGAGCGACCAGCCACGGAGCCGGCCGAAAGTGGAAAGGACCGCGGCAAACACGAAGGCGCCGCTGAGGGCGTTGGAGACGACGTGGGCGGCGCTGCCATGGAGGAAGAGCGCGGTGAACGCGCGCCAAACCTCGCCGCGTTGAAAAACCGCGCGGGCATCGAGCACGCCATACTCGGTCCAGGAACCACCGAAGCGAAAGAGCGCCAGAATGAGGGCCGACCACACGAGCGGTTCGAGCAGGTAGAGCGAGCGACCAGCTGCGGCATCGACGATGGGGGGCGGCGGCCAGCGGAGGCGCTCGCGTGCATACGCGATGAGGTGCGGGCGAAGGCGCGATGCGGCGGCGGGTTCGACCAGCAAACGATAGCCGGCGGCCTCGGTCGCAGGCACGAGCCAGTAGTCGTAGCCGAGTGCCAGGGCCACAAGACCGTGCTCCTCACCCTCGGCGATCGAGGAATAGGTGCCGGCTTCGACCAGCCCCTCGGGCAGGGAATCCACAGTGACGGCCGAAAGATCAGGCGCGGACATGGGAAAGACGCACGCGCGCCGGCGAGGCGCGGCTAGTCGCGATTGGGGCCGCGCTTCAGGAGGCCGACTCGGGCGGCTTCGAGCTTGGCGCGCTCGCGGGCGGTGAGGCTGTTGATCCCGGACTTGGCGATCTTATCGAGCAGTGCATCGACCTCGGCCATGGTGGCGTCGGGCGGAGGCGCACTCGCGACCGGGGCGGAACGGACGATCTTTTGCTCCGGCGGCAGATCGGGGAGAACGCGGAACTTGGGCCGGCGTCGGAAGAGGTTGATCCGAGGCAGGGAGAAAGTGCCCTGCTGATAGCGCACAAACAGGTGGGCGTAGCCGCAACTCGACCAAAGCAGGGCGAGCGAGACCCAGTCGCGCGCCGCGAGATGGATGAGGGTGAAGATACCCACGAGAATCATCGCCGCCCACTTGGCGAGCAGCATGAAAAAGACGGGCATTCCGGGAAAATACGTCGCAAAAGCAACGAAGAGCGCGAGGGCGCCGGGCTGGCCTATGCGCACCGTCGGCGTAAGAAAGCCTACCAGCGTGAGTACAACCGGTGGAATCAGGTAGATGCCGCCATAGAGGTACCCGAAGAGCCGGCGGCCAATGGTGCGCTCCAACTCGCGGCCGAACCACACCAGCATGAGCATATCGACGGCGAAGCCGAGGCTGGGGGCATTGAAGAGACCGTAGGTGAAAATCCGCCAGATCTGGCCGCGGTGGACGTCATGACTGGTGAAGAGGAGCCAGTTGAGGACCGACTCGAGATGCGCGCCCGCGATGGCGGTCACGATCATCAACACGCAGTAGACGATCACCACCATATGCGCGGCATAGATGGGATGGCCGCCCCAGTAAGTCAGGGGGCGGTGTTCTTCGGAGGACGGTGTCCAGTCGCGGTAGCCGCTCATGTGTCGATTCCTGAGACGATGGTACGCGCGCGTTGGTTCCGCAAGCGGTCAACGCACTCGAACGATAATTCTCGCGAAAGCCGTCGAAACGGCGAGCCGGCGAACCGACGGGCGGAACGGGTATCCGCCAAAGGGCAGTTTCATGAAAACTGCAGCCGCCCTCGCTTCGCGTAAGTCCGGCCGCGGAATCTGACCGGAGAAAACGGCGGGGCACGAGGCACGGATTTTTCGAGCGAAAGCCTCAGCGCTCGTGGTTCTCTTCGCTGCCTTCCGTGAAAACCATCAGCGGCGCGCGGCCGGTCCCGGCTCTTCCGAGCCGGCCGACGATGCGCCCAAATCTTCCGCGCGCGCCCGTCCTCCAGCGGAGGCGAGCGGGCGCCTATTTTGCCTACCCCTAAGCCCCGTTAAGCCGCGACCGGCACCTTCTTCTTGCGCAGAAATTGATCGAGGGCGACCAGGTCGCTCGCTTCCGTTTCATCGAGTTCATATTTTGCGACCTCCGCACGGACGAGAAATGCGTTTAGCCAGTCCAGGAGGACAGCGCGGCGGGGCAGCCAGACGGCCGGTGCACCGAGAATATCGGCCCGCAAGGTGCGGGCGTGGGCCAGTTGCTCGTTGTTTTTTTGCATAAATTATCCGGGTGCGCGGCGTCCGAGCGAAGTCAGTGCGAGAGGGCCGGCTGGGGAAGGCGGCTCGCCTCATCTCGTGTTGGCCTCTCCCGCGTGCTGCCGGTGACGATCGGCTGCGCAAGCACGCCCCACGACTGGCTAGTGAATTGTCATTGAACGTTCCGTAGCTTCTCCGGTTTGCCGGCAAAGTCGACGGCCATCGGTATAAATCGGGTCCGTGCTTCGATATATTGCACTCGATCCGATTATATTCCGACCCTACGGCGGCCGATCTGCGCCAGAAGGGGATGGCCCGCGAGCGACTTAACCACAGGTCTGGCGGTGGGGGCGTAATACATCGCGTTCGTTCGAAGTCGGAATTACGATGATGCCGTCTAGGAGCCAATCATCATCATGAACAACGCCGATTTGATTTCCCTGCGTAGTGCGTCGATCGGTCAACCGCTGCCCGCGTTCGAGCCCCGGGAGCCTGCCCGGCGGGTTGCAACGGATGACTCCGCTCGCGCCGACCTTGAGCAACTGCTGTCGGACCTTACGGGGGCAGAGTCGGCGATTTATGCGATCACCCGTGAAGGGCTCCATGATGCGGCGGAGCGTAAATTCGCGCGACTCCACGCGCTGCTCGACGAAAATTTCCTGGATCTAGGCATCCGCCTTACGCGGCTCGCCGCGCGCAGCCGCGAGCTCGGCTGCGAGCCTTATACCGGCCATGGAGACCGCGTGCCGGCCCAGCGGAAGCGGGTGGAAGAGAGTGAACGGGAGCCCTCCATGATTCGCGAACTGCTCGGCGGGCACGAAGCGATGAGCGGCAAACTTCGCACCGCCAGCGCGGCCAGTGCCGATCGTTTTCGCGATCGTGCGACCGCGGAGCTGCTGGCGGACCTGGCCTCCCAGCACGAGAGAGACGCTTTCATGCTTCGAGCCCTGCTATGGGAGGTTCAGAGCAATCCCTCATGATTTTCCATCCATCGTATGAGTCCTTGCCGGAAGGCCCACGTGTAGCGGCGCTCTCCTCGGCTATCATGCTACGAGATTGTTCGCTGCGTCGGGAGACATCCTACGTCACGCGCCGCAGTTGCCGCAAGGTGATGCGGGAGCAGGCAATCAAATGGCGGCAGTCGCCCCTCGTCGCCGAGTGACGGACGAAGCACTCGCAACGACCCTCCTTATGCTAAAAACAAAAAAATCCGTGGCCAAGCGCTTCAAGATTACGGCCACGGGAAAAATGATGCGTCGGACCCCTGGGTTCCGCCATCTCCTGGGTGCAAAGAGCACCAAGTCCAAACGCCGCGCGACGCGGGATAAGCTCGTGGCCCCCGGTCACGCCCCTGCGCTGAAGCGGTGCCTGCCTTTCGGACTGTAACCATCGCGCAGGCGGTGGAATCTAAACGGGGCGCGATCATCGCGCCTTTTTTGTGCGCAACCCATTAAAAAGGGGGCGCGAGGTGAGAGCGGAACCGCGCCGAATCGCGCGTTGAAGTTGCTCCGCATCCACCACCTCGGCGGGCGTCGCCGCAGGGGCCGTCATTCGGCCGGCGTCGCACCGCTCCCTCGCGGGACGTCGTCGCGCTCGCGCGCAACAAGTGAAAGGCGAAAGTGCTCCGTCGTGTCGGCTAAACCGTAGCCGTGGCCGGCGGGCTCACCTGGCCGTGAGCGACCTGCCGGCAATTTCCACTCAGGCTGCCTTGTACGCGATCGCTCGCGACGCATTTCTGACCGGCGCGTGAGAGCTGCGGGCCAGTTCCTCCGGCGTCGCCAGCTGATAGGTGATCTTGCCCTCGGCGATTTCGCGCAACGCGGTATCCTCCGCGGAAAGCTTCTCCAGCGACTCGATGAGCGGGCGATTGCCGCGCCTGAGCTGCTTCACCCGACGGGAGACGACGTTCACCAGAATATTGGGATCGCCGATTACATTCAGGGCACTTTGTAGATAGTCGTTTCGCATTGTCTATTATGGGTTGGTGCCGGCGTTCTCGGCGAGGGAGCGATTATACAATTCCTATTTCCAGGATACGATGTATATCGCCCCTCGCATCCGGCGCTCAGGCAACGTGTTGCTCGCGCAACCGCTTCGGACTGTTTATTCGGGCTTCGGTTGCCCCGGCGGCGTGCCTTCGCTGGCCATCGTGGTGCTGAAGGCGGCGCATGGGTCAGTTGAAGGTGGCGACGAGGTCCTCGACCCGAAGGTCACGGCGGGTCTGGGTAGCGCCGACCGCACCGATCAGCGAGGTGCGAACGGCAGCCATGCGACGGCCCGCAAGCGGGGGAATCGGGTAGCGGTTCTCCGGGCCTAGCCCGGAGGCCGCGGGCTTCTGCGTGCCTGATTTTTCGCGGGAAGGGGAAGCTCCTTTTGGTGGGGGTGGTGTCTAAATCGAGCCGGCTCATTCGTTGATTAAGTAAGCCTATGAATGCAAAAAACACTGCCACCGCGTCCGCTTCGACTCTGCCGCATCCTCCCATCGCCTCGCGCGACCAATGGCGCTCCGCCCGGCTCAAGCTGCTTGGAGACGAAAAAGAAGTGACGAAGCACCACGATCGCGTGAGCGCCGAGCGTCGCCGGCTGCCGATGGTGAAACTCGAGAAGGACTACGTCTTCGACGGCCCCAAGGGCAAAGTCTCGCTCGGAGAGCTCTTCGAAGGCCGCCCGCAATTGATCGTTTACCATTTCATGTTCGACCCGAAATGGGAGAAGGGCTGCCCCGGCTGCACCGGCTTGGTCGATGCGCTGGGCGACCTGTCGCTGCTCGAGGAGCGCCAGACCACGTTTGTCCTTATCTCACGCGCGCCCTTGGCGAAACTCGAAGCCTACAAGAAAGAGCGTGGCTGGGATCGCACGTGGGTTTCCTCGTTTGGCAGCGATTTCAACTACGATTTCCACGTTACGATCGACGAGAAGCGCGGCTCGACCGAGTACAACTACGAGGACCGCGCAAAGCACAAGGAGAAGGGCGAGGACTACTTCACCGAGGGCGAGTCGCATGGCCTCAGCGCCTTCTTCAAGGTGGGCGACGACGTGTTTCACACGTACTCGTGCTATGCGCGCGGGTGCGAAAGCCTCACCGACGCCTACAGGCTGCTGGATGTGACGCCGTACGGCCGGCAGGAGGACTGGGAAGACTCGCCCGCCGGCTGGCCGCAGAAGCCGACCTACGGCGAGTGAGGGCGGCGAGCACTGCGCCTCCCTCGGCGGAGCGGAAACTACGGCAGAACGGAGGACGGAGCTTCGGGAGATTTCGCTTTCTTATCCTTCAGCGTGCTTGCTTCCACCGTCACGGTCCACGCTTTGCGGAAGAGACCGCGATGGCCGGTGAAGGTGAGCTGGCCTGATACCGAAATCCCTCCATTCGGACCGTAGATTTCGCTGCGTTTCCGCCCGAGCACCGGCTGGCCCTTGATCGTCATCACCAG
>JAZKEV010000394.1:0-3615 GCA_040386765.1 Verrucomicrobiota bacterium
CGACCCCGTGAAGTACGGGGGTGGCGAGGGCCCGGCGAGCGAGTGGCGCGATTGGTAGTCGTCCGTTTCCGACCGACGGTTCCCTCTCACGGCGACCTCACCTCTTTTTATTCTCTTGGGTGAAACCGCCGTCCCCGCTTCGCTGCTATGCACCATCCGACTCTCACCTTTTTAACGGAGAATATCTATGGGCACTTGGGGACATCTTCCGTGGGATAATGATAAGGCCGCAGATTGGTTCGGCGACACCTTCGACCACACCAAGCTCGCGCAGCGGATCGAGACGACGCTCCAGCAGAGCGTCCACGAACAGTCGGCCGAGGAGATTCGCGCGGCAGCGGCGGTGGTCATCCTCCTCGGGCGCACCTACATCTGGCCCATCTACGATCTCGACCGCCATCTCGCGCTCGCCGCCGATCGCCTTCAGGAAATCAAGCAGAGCGGCATGTATGCCGATTGCCCCGAGATCGAAGCATCGATCGACCTCGAGATCCAGGAGCTGCGAAACCGGATCAAGGAAAGCCCGAAGGACGCCCCGGCTTCTGCTCCTCCGCCCCCGCCGCCCCCACCCCCTCGAAAAAAATGGTGGGAGTTCTGGCAGTAGCGAAACCGCCGGACTCACCTCAAGCGCACCTCGCACTGAACTCAATTTTATGGGCTACGCCATTTCCTGGATCGCGCTGCGCAGCAAAACGCCGGAAGCAGCGGCTCGACTGCTCGGACTCAAGCCCACCGGTCGAACCGAGCAGATCGCCGAGAGCCCGTTCTCGGGCCTCCAGTTGGAAACCGGCTGGTACGTCGTCGTGCTCCAAGGCTGCGAGCACCCTCTGGTGCAGCACGCCTCGCTGCAGCAGGTCTCGGCCGATGCCGAAGCGCTGGCCGTATGGCTGGAAGAGCACGTCATGGCCTGCTCGGCGCAGTACTGGAAGAATGGAGGGCAGGTGTGGGCCGTGACGCACGAAGCGGAAGGGATGGAAGATGAGCTCGTGGAAGAGGGCCCGCTGCCCGCCCCCTACGCGGAGATCAAGCAGCGTTTGCTCGCAGAGCAGCAAACGGCCGACGGCGTCGACTACCTCTTCAATATCCCGCTCGAACTCGCGGAGTCCGTCACCGGCTTCATGCACGACAAGGCTATCGCTGGGCATTTTGACATCCTGGAACCCGGCACCCTACCGCGGTCCGGCGGCCTGCTCAGCCGGCTCTTCGGGAAAAAGTAACCGCCACCCGCCATGCTGATCCGGCGCGAGTTTCTCGACCGCATCGCGACCGGCGGCGTCGGAAGCAGCGACTCCGCGCGACGAAGCAGCCGCCCCTCTCCGCACCGTTTTCACAACCACTCACCCCGCCGCCGCGCCCCAAGGCTCCACCTGACGTAGCTGCTTCGCCGCGAGCGCACGGTAACAGTCGGGCAAATCGAAAGCCTTCAGCACCTCGGGCACCAGCGCAGAGAGCGGCCAGCGATAATCCTCGTTCGCGGCGATCTCGCTGTAGCTGGCCGGCGCATGCTTGAGGGTCACCTGCGTAACCGACTCCGCGAGAACCGCGGCAAAGGTCGCAGGAATCGCGCCCCAGCCCCGGGCTGCGAGGTGGATTTCATCGTGGCCGTTGGCCTTGAGCCAGTCGATCACGCGCAGGATATCGTGGGTCCGCTGACCGGCGTACGGCGCATCGAGCATGATGCCGTGGATCGCGTAGAAGTAGTCGCTACCATAGGGCACCAGGGCGCCCTGATTCGTGGTGGTCGGCTGCGATTCGCCCACGCCGCGGACATCGCACGCAAACACCGCAGCATCCCCGCCACCCTTGATGAGCTCCGCGATCAACGGCTCGCTGCGCAACTCGGCATCGGCGGACTGGTGCGCGATGTAGAGGATCGCGCGCTTCGTCGCGCGCGGCGGGCGTGACACGAGGTCGACGTCGCTCAGCCGGTAGACGATCGCGTGGATGCCCGGCTCAGTCTCGACCGCGTACGTGGCCGCAAATTTCTGCGGATAATTGCGTCCGGTGCTCGGGCGCAGGATGCGATAATCCGGCGCCGCGCTGTCCTTGTTCGGCCGAAGCTTCAGCGTGTCGGCGAGGGCCTGGCGGAGCGCCGCGCCCTCGGTGCGTCCCCGCTTTTTCTCGAGCACACCGACAAGATCGCGGGTAAACGCCACGACCGTGCGCGGCGTCGCCTCGCCCACCTGGCCGCGCGGCGTACACCACAACGTTTCATTCTTCTCGATGGTGAGCGCCGGCTCCGTGCTCGTCTGCGAAATTTTCGTCAGGCCGTTGAAGAAGCCGTACATCGCCTCGCGATTCGGCTGCCAGTAGCCGTGCGGATTAGGCCCGATGAAGAGCCGGATGTTCTGCTCCGCACCCAGCAGCCGGTAGAGATGCTGGAGCCGTCCAAACGCCTCCTCCAGTCCGCGCGCGTCGAAGTAGTCGCGCTCCTGCCCCATGAGCAGCACCGGCCGCGGCGCCATCGCCGCGATGAAGTCCGAGTGATCGAGCCCGAGCGCGAGCGTATGCGGCGGACACTGCTCCGTGTCGGCGGGGAGTTCGTTCTCCAGGTTGCGCCGTAGCGTCGTCACGAAACAGCTCGGCGCCGCCATCGTCCACCGTGGCTCCGCGGCGCACAGCCACGTCGCCTGCGTGCCACCGCCGGAGTTGCCCGTCAGGCCCACATGCTTCGGGTCCACTTCCGGCCGGGTGAGCAGGTAATCGAGCGCGCGGATGCCATCCCACGTCATCCACGAGCTGATGAATTCACCCACGAGAAACTGCTGGTTGCCCACGTGGAGATGCTCCGCCACGCCGATGCCGTGCCGCGCCTTCAGATTCGGGCCGACACACTGCAGCCGCTCGCCCTGCCCGATGGGATCGTAGAGCAGCACGACGTAGCCGAGCCGCGCGAGACCCTGCGCAAACGATTGATACGTCTCGCCTGCCTTGCCGGTCGCGGAGTGCCCGCACGTGCCAACCACGCCCGGCAGTTTCCCACTGCGGCCCTTGGGCACGTAGAGATTAGCCGTCACCGGAAAATCGGGACGGCTGTCGAAGATCACGTTCTCGATCCGATACGCATCGCGCTCGACCACCCGGGTCACCCGCGCATTCAGCGGCGTCTTTTCCGGCCACGGTCCGAAACATTGTTTCACCTTCGCCTGCACCTCGCGCACATAGGCCTCCGCATCGGCCCGCGTCCGCAACGCGGCGCGGCGGGCATTCGCCGCCCGCTCCACCTCGCGCACGCGCGCGACATAGTACTCCTGCATCATCCGGCCAAAGCGATTCAGCGGCACGAGCGCGGCCGGCGTGCCTTTTGCCGCAGGCGAGGCTGCCTTCGGGGCGGCAGGCGTGGCCTTCGGTGCCGCGGGCGTCGCGGCCGCCAGCGTCTGGCCGCCCAACGTCCCCAACAGCGGCAGGCTCAGCACACCGGCACCGGCGGTCTGCAAAAGGGCACGGCGCGTGAGCGTCGAACGATCGGGGTTCTGGTTCGAGGACATGCCTCCCACAAAAGCCGCTTCCCGCCCCAGCACTAGCTCTAACTGCGCGAGAGGTAAAAACGCACCACGAGACGCCACACACGGCTTTCCCTGTGTTCGTAGTCCCGCCTTCAGGCGGAATCCGAAA
>JAZKEV010000395.1:0-3313 GCA_040386765.1 Verrucomicrobiota bacterium
GGCCTTGGAGTAGGGCGCTCGGCGGAGACTGCCGGGCCCTAACTTGAAGACGAGAGACGATCGTCCCTACTTCTTCGCCGCGCGCTTCCCTGCGGGTTCACGGAGGATGCCGCGGATCGTCGTCACCTGCGGGTCGGCGGGGATGCCGGTTTCGTGGTTGTGCATCATGCCGGTGAGGAGGCTGACGGCGCACTCCCCGATGATCGCGGGACGCTGGTCGAGGTACGACATCGAGGTACCCGGGCGGCTGGTGAGCGCGACCACCTCGATCTCGCCGGTCATCCGGGTGGCGAGGTGCTGCGATTGCAGCAGGTGGGTCATGGCATCGCTGCCGATGATGACGTCCGGCGAGTGCTCCCGCAGCCAGGCACCGATGCGCTCGCTGGCGGTCTTTTCGGGCGTGGCGTCGGGCAGCACGAGGATGCGGTCCCGGTGGCCGTGCCACGTGAGAGCAATCGAGTAGTAGTGATGCGTGCGGCGATCAAGCGACTCATTGAAGAGCGCGCCGATCTTGCGGTGGCCGCGCCGCTGCACGCTTTCGATCAGCGCCAGGATGTTGTGGAGCTGATTGGGGATCACCTGGTGAAATTGCGGCGAGGTCACCGTGGTGGTCGCCGCGACCACCGAGAGGCCTGTCCACTCGAGCGCGGGGTCGAGTGCCACGGGCTCGGTGGACGGGAGCAGGATCACGCCCTCGATGCCGCGATGGCGGACGACGCGGAGGAGTTGCTTCAGGCTGCCATTGTAGTCGCTGAGCGAGAAAAGCGTGACGCCAAAGCCGAGCTGATCGGCGCGCGTGCTGATGCCCTCGCGCACCCCGGCATCGTAGGGGTGGGGCTGCGGCCGGCGGCCGGAGTGAAGGTCGATCATTCCGATAACGACGCTGCCGCGAGTCTTGCGGTCGGGCCGCAGCCGGCCCATCAGCCGCGAGATCTCGGGATCGGGCCGGTAGCCGAGCTTCTCGGCGAGGTCGCGGACGCGTTTGCGGGTGGCAGCGGAGATCCGCGGGCTGTTGCGCATCGCGAGCGACGCTGTCATCAGGCTTACGCTGGCAGCCTCGGCGACCGCGCGCAGGCCGACACGGCGAGGAGAAGGATCGGAAGGTGCGTTCACGCGAGGCGAGGGGTGGCAGGAGTACCGCCAAGCGCAGCGCGGTGGGTCAAGTTGTTTGACGCTAAACATGAGCGGGGCTCGGCGCGGCGGTCCCCGCCTCCTACGGTGCCAGCTACTCGCCCGTTTTGCACCCCGACGACCGGCAACCCCGACCCCGGAGTGCGACGGCCACACCAAGCCCCGCCCGCCTCCCCTTAGCCCCTATGCATCCCCTTCGCGTTTCGCTCCGGCGTTCGCTCGCTCTTGCGCTTTGCGGCGCCACGCTCTCGCCGCTCCACGCCCAAACCGCGCCCGCCACCCTGGCCGATGCTGCGGGGCGTGTCACGGAGGACTCGATCGTCCTCTCTCCGTTTGTGGTGAATACCGACAAGGATGTCGGCTTCGTCGCCGCTTCGGCGCTGGCGGGCGGCCGGTTGGCGGGCGATCTGCGGGACACGCCGGTCGCGTACTCCGTGCTCACGCGCGAATTCATCGACGCGCTGAGCCTTACCGATCTCGTGACGGCGAGCGAGTGGACGGTGAACTCGGTCAACTCACAGGGTTCCGGCGAGCAGGAGGTGTTTGGCAATGGCTTCGAGATCTCCTCGCGCGGCGTGAGCGTGAGCGGGCAGCAGCGGAATTTCTTCCCGCTGAATGTGAACTTCGACAGCTACAACCTCGACCGCTTCGACTACGCGCGCGGGCCCAACGCGATTCTCTTCGGCAACGGCACCTTCGGCGGCACGGCCAACTCGGTAACGAAGCGCGCGCTGACGGGCCGCGAATTCGGCAGCCTGAAGTTCAGCTACGGCTCGTGGGATCACCGGCGCTTCGCGGTGGATTACAACCTGCCGCTCAACGACCGCGTCGCCGTCCGCTCCAATCTCCTCTGGCAGGAGGCGCAGGGCTGGCGCGACCACGACATGGAGGCGAAGAAGGCGATCACGCTCGCGGCCACCTGGAAGATTTTCAAAAACACCGAGCTGCTCCTCGAGGCCGAGGCGGGCCGGATCGAGCGCAATAACCCGCCGACGTTTCTCGCCGATCAATTCACCGGCTGGGATGGCACGACGGTCTTCTCCGCGCTCGTCAATAACCCCACCGTTCCGACCGCCGCCGCGCTGCAGGCCGCCGGTGTGAGCCGCTACGGCAACGACACGACGCCCACCTTTATCTTCTCGCCGAATCTCCCGATGAGCACAGTCGAGAACTACTCGAACACCCTGCGCACAATCGGCGGCGGCGCGAATACCACCACACCCGTCGGCGGTGTGCCGCTGCCCGCGGGCGCGCCCTCGGTGAACTACTCGACCCGCGCGATCAACGAGCGGCTTAACGCGCCCGCGTGGGCCTTTGACCGCGCGGTGGCGGGCTCGAAGTTCCGCGTACCCGATGACGACTTCGCGATCTCCACGCTCACGCCGACCTTCCGCCAAAACTACCAGGCGTACTCGGCCTTCCTTCGCCACAAGTTCGGCCAGAACCTCTACCTCGAGACGGCGGGCAACATCTCGAGCGAATCACGGCGGACGCAGTACATCAACGCGCGCAACCTGAACGATGTGATCATCGACCTCAACCGCACGCTGCCCAAAGGGCAGGCCAACCCGATGTTCCTCGAGCCCTTCGGGCAGGGCCAGCGGTCGCGCGGCCAGTTCGGCAACAAGTACGCGAGCGGGCGCGTGGCCGCGGCGTATCAGCTGGAAAAGACGCGCGCGGGCGACTTCACCTTTAACCTCATGGGCGGCGTGACCGACCAGACGTGGCTGCAGAAGATCGAGAGCATGCGCGTGCTGCGCGATGCGGATCCGCGTAACTGGCCGTTTAACGATCAGGTCTTCTATCGTTACTATTGGAACGGCGCGGACAAAACGCTGCCCGACATTACAAGCGCGACCTACAATGGCGTGACGTATCCCGTGCGCTGGGTCGGCGACTCGCAGCGGCCCACGGATATCTCCACGACGGATACGTCGTTCGGCTACGTGCAAGGCGCGATCAAGGGCAAGTTCTTCAAAGGCCGGCTGCACGGCCTCCTAGCGGGCCGCAAAGACAGCCTGGAGGTGCAGCGCACGATCAACGACAACTATGGCGACTACCCGGCGAATTGGGACGGAAGCGATTATCAGTTCCGCCAGCCCGCGCCCGCCGATTATCTCACGCTGCCCGAAGTGCGCCCGAGGAGCGGCACGCGCATCCCGACCGTCACGACGGGCCGCTA
>JAZKEV010000396.1:0-15259 GCA_040386765.1 Verrucomicrobiota bacterium
GCGGCCGGCTATTACGGGCTCGACATCCTCGACCGCAATGTCGAGGACAGCGATTCCAACGTCACCCGCTTCGTCATCCTGCGCGATCCCGACCGCGTCGAGCTGACCGATGCCGAGGAGCGCTCCTTCCGGTCCGGTCAACTGCACGTGACCGCCAACATCCCGATTTCCAAGATCGCGGTCTACGAGAAGGAGGCGCCGCACTTCTACAAGCCGAACCTGATGCTGGCGTCGTACTTCTTCCGCTTCAACGTCAACGTGCCCCCGCTCAACGACCCCCGCGTGCGCCGCGCGCTCGCGATGGCAATCGACCGCGAGGCCATCGTCCGCGACGTCACGCGCGGGGGCCAGATCGCCGCCGGCAATCTCTGTCCGCCCAATCTCGCCGGCTTCACCGCCAAGTCCAAGTTGCCCATCGATCTCGCCGCCGCGAAGAAACTGCTCGCCGAGGCCGGGTTTCCCGAGGGCAAGGGGTTCCCGAAGATCGAGATCCTCTTCAACACCAACGAGGGCCATCGCCAAATCGCCGAAGCCATCCAGCAGATGTGGAAGCGCGGGCTCGGCATCGACATCGGCCTCTACAACCAGGAGGCCAAGGTGTGGAACGACTCGATGCGCACGCTGAACTACCAGATCGCGCGTTTCGCGTGGGTGGGCGACTACCTCGACGCCAGCACCTTCCTCGACCTCATGGCCAGCGACAACGGCAACAACCAGACCGGTTGGAAAAACGCCGAGTACGACCGCCTCATCACCCAGGCCAACAACACCGCCGACGCCACCAAGCGCTACGAGTTTTATCAGCGTTGTGAAGAGATCCTCGCCGAGGAGTGCCCCATCGCCCCGATCTATTTTTACGCCCGCAATAATCTCCGCCGTCCCGAAGTGCAGGGCTGGTACGGCAACCTCCTCGACGACCATCCGCTGAAGGGCGTCTACCTCGATCCTGCGCTGGCGAAGTAGGCAGCGGAGGTTGTCCCAGACCGCTCTCCGATCCCATTTCCCAGCTCCAAGCGTTTCGCTCTCAGCTTCTCTTTGGTGGGTCGGCCCTCCGGCTCTTCACCACAGCGCCCCCATATATCCGGTCGCCGCTTTCACGGCCACCACGCCCGCATTCTTCGCCGCGTGCGCGACGAAGCAGGGAAGGAGGGAACGCTGCGGATTCCACGGCCCGAAACGCGCCGCGTAGAACCACAGCGACGCCGCAAAAACCATCACGGTGCTGAAGGCGCCCTTGGCGGTGAGCGTGAGCTGGAATCCCTGGTCTTCCCACTCCCAGAGAAAGGGGTGGATGAGAGCGAAGACGACCGAGGCGCCCACGATGCCGGCCCAGAGCGCAGCGCGGCCCCGCTTCTCCACCACGATCCAGCCGCGGAAGATCATCTCCTCGATGACCGCGGCGCCTAATATAGAATAGAGCGCGGCGGCCCACGTCATCTTGGACTGCTCGGCGAAGAGCCCGAGCGCGACCTCGCCCGCTGTCTCGATCGCCACAATAATAAGCGCGCCGATCGTGGCGATCAGGATGGCGAGGCCGCTGGCCGGACTGGCGCCCGGGAGCGCGTTGGCGTTCGGCCGACCACGCTGTGCGGAACGCATATCGTCCCGCCAGAGCTTCGCTACATACAGGCCAGCTGCGGTCAGCGCGAGTAGTACGAGAGGATTCTTCATGGGCGGTGCTCTCTTTGGTTAGAGGGCTGGCGCAATGCAACCCCTCTGATTTGCCGCACGCGTGGCGCTTATGTCGTGACTATTGATTCGTCATTTCAAATTTCGCACCTACCATGCTGCCTCCCATGAGTAGCAGTGCCGCCACCGACTCCGCCCGCTCCGCCGCCGACGGCCGTGGTACGGTCAAGCCGCATGCCTTTGCGACCGTCTTCGCCTTGCTGCAGCCGCACATGGCCGAGCTCGACCGGTTCCTGCGCGGGCAACTCGGCGCCTTTGAGCCGGAGATCCGCGCGATGGTCGACTACTGCATCGACACCTCGGGCAAGCGCATCCGGCCCGCCCTCGTCTTTCTGGGCGGCTGGCGCGGCGAGGGCGAAGTGAAGCCCGATCTGGTGCGCGTCTCCGCCGTCGTCGAGCTCGTGCATCTCGCGACCCTGGTGCACGATGACATCATGGACGAGGCCGACGTCCGTCGCAATCGCCGCACCGCCGCGCGCGAATATGGTGCGACCGCCGCGGTGCTCCTCGGTGACGCGCTCTTTGCGCACGCCCTGCACCTCGCCACGCAATTTCCGACGACCGAGATCTGCGCCGCCGTCTCCGACTCCACGCGCCGCGTATGCGCGGGCGAGATCGTGCAAACGCTGCGTCGCGGCTCGACCAATATCACCCGCGCCGACTACCAGCGGATCGTCGATCTTAAGACCGCGGAGCTGTTCCGCGTCTCGTGTTTCCTCGGCGCCAAGCTGGCCGGTTTCAGCGAGGGCTACGTCGACGCGGCGAGCCGCTTCGGCCGGCACCTCGGCATCGCGTATCAAATGTACGACGATCTCGTCGATTTCTTCGGCGAAGAGACCCGCATCGGCAAGACGCTCGGGACCGACCTCGCGAGCGGCAAACTCACGCTGCCCCTGCTCGCGCTCCTCGACCGCCTCCCGGCCGACGAAGCCGCTGCGCTGCGGGTCGAGATCACCGGCGAGCGCCCGCCGCAGCTGGCGCTGCGCCTTCGGCAGATGAACGAGTTCGGAGTCTTTGGCACCGTCGCCGAGTCCGTCCAAGCTGAGCTCGCGGCGGCCCGCGCGGCGCTTCGTCCCTGGCCGAAAGAATCGCCGACCCCCTTGCTGCTCGGTCTCTGCGACGTCCTGGAAGCACAAGTCGCCGCTCTCCAGCGCGAAGGCTGATTTCGGAGGGTTGGGCGGGGCGTCTTCGCCGCGTGCGTACCCCCGGAGCGGACGGCCTTTGCGCGTTGTTGGGGAAGGGTAGTGTGCTGTAGCGGCGGTCTGTGACCGCCGACGAACGGGATAAAGCCTTCGCTCGGCGGTCATAGACCGCCGCTACAGAATACCACTGCCTAACCTTCGCCGCCGCATCCGAAAAGACCGCGCAGTCTCCTGCGACTTTCGGTTTGCGCCGGGCCGTGCGACCCCCATCTTGCCCGTGTGATCGAAGCCACCAAAGTTTTCGGCAAGACGCTCGTGGCGTCGCCGGAGCGTCGGCAAGAGGCCGATGCCGACTTGGATGTGGTGCGTCAGGTGCAGGGAGGCGATGTTGCCGCCTTCGACCGCCTGATCCTGAAGTATCGCGAGCGGGTGTACGGCATCGTGTACAACATGACGTCCAACCGCGAGGATGCCGCGGATCTGACTCAAGACGCGTTCATCAAGGCCTTTCAGTCGATCCATCGATTTGGCGGTCAGTCCTCGTTTTTCACCTGGCTGTACCGCATTGCGGTCAATTCGACCCTCAGCCACCTCCGCAAAGCCCGGCTTCGCTCCTTCTTTAGCTTGGAACGGATCGATTCCGACGAGCCCGTATCGAAGGAAATCATTGCCGCCCTGACAGATGCCACGGGAGTGGATCGGAATACTTACGTAAGGGAGCTGCAGGAAAAATTGAACGATGCGATGCAGAAATTGTCTATCAAGCATCGTACTGTGGTCACTCTTTTCGAAATAGACGGTTTAAGTCATCAGGAGATTGCTGAGGTGATGGAATGTTCGGTCGGTACCGTGCGCTCCCGCCTCCACTATGCGAAGCAGCTCCTCCAATCTCAGCTTCAGCCGTATTTGCGCCGATGAATCACGAAAAGCGACCCGTATCCTTGGAAGATTTGCTGCGCCTGAAACGCACCGAGCGTCCCGCCGCAGAATTCTGGGGTGAGTTCGACCGCCAGCTCCGCGCCAAGCAACTTGCAGCGTTGGTGGAGAAGCGTCCGTGGTGGCACGGCCTGCAGAGCGCCGTTTTCCAGCTGGGCCGGTATCGCCTGCCGCTGGGCGCCGCCGCTGCGGTGGCTCTCACGGTGGTGGTGGTGCGCAATCAGGGTTTCTCCGGCTCTGCCGCCCACGAAGCGCAGGCGCTCGCTCCGGTCGCGGTGGCCACGGTCGCCGCAACCCACCAGGTGAGCGTGCAGCCGGCCGCGACTCCCGCGGCAACCGAGCGCGCGCTCGGCGGGGTGGAGCGTAGTTCGAATTTGGATACGGCGGCTGGCAATGCCGCCGGAGAAGCCGCGCCTTCCGCGGAGTACGCTGTCGTGGCGCCGTCGCCTTCCCGCAAGTCGCAGGGCACCGTAGCCTCGTTCGACTCCGTCATGGCTTCGAGTGCCAGCAGCGAGGCCGAGACGCCCTCCGCCCGTTTCATCGCGGCCAATCTCGCCGCGCTCCAGGTTTCCGACAGCCTCGCCGCCAGCCTGCTCAATGAGCCGCACGGCTTCGAGTCCCGTGGCCTCCCGGCCCGCACGCCGGTGGTCGAGCCGCTGCAGCAGATGACGCCGCCCGGAGAAAGCCGCCGCCCGACCCGCTATCTCGCGACGATGGTTTCGATGAACAACGCCGCGCCCACCGCCCGCACCTCGGAGCGTGTGGCGAATCGGATCTCGAACGAGGAGCTCTACGACGAAGTGCACCGCTTCACCGCCCGGCGCGGCGGCTTCAACGTCAAGTTCTAGTCCGTGGCGGTCGCGCGTGCCCGTCGCGCAGCTTTTATTTAACCCCGCACTCGCTGCGGGGTTTTGCTTTCTGTAAGGCCCTTGGTAGGCTGGAGCATGCGAGTCGAAAAAGATTCCATGGGCGAGCTGCCCGTACCGGACGAGGCGCTCTATGGGGCGAGCACGCAGCGAGCGGTCTTGAACTTCCCCATCAGCGGCCGGCCGCTGCCAGAGGCGTTTATCCGCGCCCTCGGCCTCGTGAAGCTCGCCTGCGCGCGCGCCAACGAGGAGCTGGGCCTGCTCACGCCAGTGAAGAGCACCGCGATCCAGCAGGCCGCGCAGGAGATCGCGGATGGCCTGCTCACGGCGCACTTCCCCGTCGATGTGTTTCAAACCGGCTCGGGCACCTCGGCCAATATGAACGCCAACGAGGTGATCGCCAACCGCGCGAGCCAGCTCGCCGGCCAGCCGCTCGGCTCCAAGCGCCCGGTGCATCCCAACGACGACGTGAACCTAGGCCAGTCGTCCAACGACATCATCCCGACCGTGCTGCACGTCAGCGTGGCGATCGCGCTCCAGGCGCGCCTCGCGCCCGCGCTCGACCGCCTCGCCCTCGCCCTCGATGCGAAGGCGCAGGCCTTTGCCGGCGTGGTGAAGATCGGCCGCACGCACCTGATGGACGCCACGCCGCTGACGCTCGGCCAGGAGTTCTCCGGCTACGCGATGCAAGCCTACAAGGCCGCGGACCGCGCGCGGCGCGCCATCGGGCTGCTGGAGGAGCTCGCCGTCGGCGGCACGGCGGTGGGCACAGGCATCAACTGCCACGCGGAGTTTGCGACGCGCGTCTGCCGTATCCTTAATCTGGAGACCGGCATCGAATTTCGCGAAGCGGCCAATCACTTCGAGGCGCAGGCCGCGCAGGACGACTGCGTGGAGGTTGCCGGCATCCTGGCGACGATCGCCGCGAGCCTCACCAAGATCGCCAACGACATCCGCCTCCTCGGCTCCGGGCCGCGCGCGGGCCTCGGCGAGCTGAAGCTGCCGGCAACGCAGCCCGGCTCGTCGATCATGCCGGGCAAGGTGAATCCCGTGATGAGCGAGATGCTGGTGCAGGTCTGCCTCTACACCCAGGGTCTCGCCCAGACCGTGGCGATGTGCGGCCGCGACGGCCACTTCGAGCTCAACGTCACGCTGCCACTGATGGCGCACGCGCTGCACGAAGCGATCCACTGCCTCGCCAACGGCGTCACGGCCTTTGCCGAAAAGTGCGTGGAGGGGCTCGAAGCGGATCCGGCGCGTTGCCGCGAGCTGGTCGACCGCTCGCTGATGCTCGTAACCGCGCTGAATCCTCACATCGGCTACGATGCCGCCGCCGCCGTCGCCAAGGAAGCCCTCACGACCGGCCGCACGCTCCGGGAAATCGTGCTTGAGAAAAAACTCATGGAGGCTGAGACCCTCGATCGGGTGCTCGATCCCCGGGCGATGACCGTCCCCAATTCCGGCACTCCCGGTGCCAGCGCTGGCTAACGCAGGGCGGGGCTAAATGCGCCCGATTTCACCGTCCTCCTCATGTCCGTCCACCAAGCCACCCTCACGATCCGCACGCCCGGGCAGGGCACGCATGAAATCACCGACGCCGTCGCCCGCGAAGTTTCGCGCAGCGGCGTGCAGAGCGGGCTGGTGAGCGTCTTCTGCCAGCATACGAGCTGCTCGCTGGTGATCATGGAGAACGCCGACCCCTCCGCGCGCCACGATCTCGAAGCGTGGCTGAACCGCCTCGTGCCGGAAAACGACCCGCATTTCGAGCACACGCTCGAGGGCCCCGACGACATGCCGAGCCACATCAAGATGGCGCTCACCCGCACGAGCGAAACGATTCCGGTGAGCGACGGCCGGATGCTCCTCGGCACCTGGCAGGGCATCTTCCTCTGGGAACACCGCCGCGCCGCTCATTCGCGTCGGGTCGTGGTGACTGTAGTCGGATAGGACGAAACGTCCCCTCCCCGCCGGCTGCTCAGCAGTTCAACCGATCGAGCTCCATCCTGACCGCCACCAAGGTCGAGCGAAGATAGTCGCTGTGCTTGGCGTTAAAACGCTCGAGATTCTGGCTCTCCGGATTGGTCGGAAGGTTGCGCAGCCGAGTCAGCGTCGCGTCGTTGGCCACGATCTTGCTCTCGAGGTCCGCCACTCGAAGAGCAAGTATGTCTTTCAACGCCACGACGGAGAAGACCTGAAAGGTATGTCTATCGCAACTACCCTTTCGTAGCAATATCCCCCCTTGGGCGTAGCGCATCCGAGAACTTCGGCCTCGGGGCGCATCCCGCTCTCTCTCCGCCTCTTATTAGGCGCATCGCATCCCCCATTCCCCCCGCTGAATCCCATCTCACTCGATAAAATAAAACGGGTTGGGGAGCTTGAAGGTCCGTTCCGCGAAGCCGCCGTCGAGATCGCTCTGCTGATCGCCCACGCTGGCGACGATCGTCCAGCCTTCCTTCGTCATCCGCTCGCGCACCCCGGCTTTGAAGGTCGCTGCGGTGGCGCTCTTCATCGCGTCGGGTTTGCAGACCAGCGCCACAAAGTCGGCACACTCGATCATCTGCAGGTTCCGTTTGGTTGCGTCGTACTGCGGCTCCGGGCGGCCCGTGATGTAGATCACGCTCACCCCGAGCCTCCGGGCGGTGCGGTACACGCGGCGCACGGGCTCGATCGCGGGCGCGGTGCCTTCGGCGACCCAGCCATTCCAGACTTCCGGCAGGTAACCGAAATCGTTCTTCACGATGTGCGGGTAATTCATCAGCAGCGTCTCATCCAAATCGAAGACGATCGCCAGCTTCTCGCTCCCCTTCTTCTGCGCGACGCGCTGCTCGAGCCACGCCTCGGCCTTCTTTCCGACTGAGGCGAGGTCGGTCTGGTAGCGGCCAGAGTCCACATAGGCCCGCACGTCCTGCTTCGCCTGCGTCAGGTTTGCGGGTTCGCCGCGGGCGGGGGCTACCTGAATCGGAGCGACCGGCGTCGACTGCTGCGTGGTCGTGGCCGTCGTTGCACAACCGGCCAATGTCACCGCGAGCCACAGGGCCGCGGGCCATGATGCGGAGTGTTTCAGCTTCAGCGGCAATCCTCCCCGCCAAAGGACGGAACGACGATTACGCGGCTGAGACAAACGAGCGCTCATGGGCAACGCGTACCAACGTAGGCGATACGCCGGCGGATGGGAAGGCTCTCTTTATTTCGCGACAACCTTCTTCTCGGCCTCCGGCTCCGCCTTGGTGCCGAAAAGCCACACGTGCTTCAGCGCCGGCAGCTGCTTGAGCGTCGTGATGCCCGCCGCATCGACTGCGGTATTCGTGAGGTTGAGCACCTCGAGCTTCTTCAGCCCGCCGAGCTCGCTCATGCCCGCGGAAGTAACCTTCGTCTTCGTGAGATCGGCCTCACGCAGATTTTCCCAGGTGCCGAGGGTCTTGAGTCCCGCGTCCGTGATCTTGGTCCGCGCGAGCTCCGCTTCGACGATCAGCGTCCGCACGGGCGCGAGTTTCGCCAATACCGCATCGTCGCAACGACTCGGGGCGCTCGCGGTCCGCACGAGGAGGCCATCGGTCGCCAGTTGCGAACGCGGCACGAGACGGAGGCCGGTTTCTTTTTCCAAGGCGGCGATCTCCTTCGCGCGCGGCCGCCAGTCGGGGGCGAGCGCGATCGTCTCCACTTTCTTCTTCACTGCAGGCGCGGTCGGAAAGGCGCTCACCGGCGCGGTGGGCGAGGCGCCCGCCGCGATCCAGAGTTCGATGACCTTGATTTCATCCGCCGAGAGCAACGGCTTGCCGTCGCTCGGCATCACGTCCTCGTGATCCATGGGCAGCGTGATCCGGTGGAACAGCTCGCTGCCCTTGGCATCGCCCTCCTTCACCACCACGCCGGAATCGCCGCCGCTCCGCAGCCGCTCGAAGGTATCCACGCGCAGCTTGCCCTTGGCCTTTTCCGGGCCGTGGCACGTTACGCAGTGTTTGTCGAAAATCGGCGCGACGCGCTCCGTGTAGAAGGCGTTTTCAGCGTGGGCCAGACTCGGGCCGAAAAGGGCCGCGAGGCTCAGGCTCGCCAGTTGTAGGAACGGCTTTACGCCGCGGGTGAAGGAGGCACGACCGCGTGGTAGGCCGCCCGCTGGCGGGCGCTCGTCCGTAGGCCAACCAGCGCCTGCTAGCAGGCGGCCTACCTGGCTGGCGGAAACGCCGAGGAGTCGCGGCATAAAGCCGCTCCTACAACCGATTCGTTGCACCTGTTCAGCGGGAGTCTTCGTCATCGTGGTCGCGCTGCTCACGCCAAAAGATCGTTGATCACCTTCGCCGGCATCACGCCGGTGAGCTTCTGATCCAGGCCCTGGAACTTGAACGAAAGCTTGTTGTGATCGATGCCGAAGAGATGGAGGACCGTCGCGTGCAGGTCGCGGATGTGGACCGGGTTTTTCGCGATGTTGTACGAGAAATCGTCGGTCTCGCCATACGAGAGGCCGGCCTTGGTGCCGCCGCCGGCCATCCACATGCTGAAGCAGCGGGGATGGTGGTCGCGTCCGTAGTTGTCGGGGCGGAGGACACCCTGCGAGTAGCAGGTGCGGCCAAACTCGCCGCCCCAGATCACGAGCGTGTCGTCGAGCATGCCGCGGCGCTTCAGGTCGGTGACGAGCGCGGCGGAAGCCTGGTCGGACTCCTCGGCCATGATCTTGATATTGCCCGGCAGATTGGAGTGCTGGTCCCACGTGCGCAGGAAGACCTGCGTAAAGAGGACGCCGCGCTCGGCCAGGCGGCGGGCCATGAGGCAGTTGTAGGCGTAGGTGCCGGGCTCCTTCGCCTTTGGGCCGTAGAGCTCCCACGTCGAAGCGGGCTCGTCGGAAAAATCCGTGAGATCGGGCACGGAGGTCTGCATCCGAAACGCCATCTCGTATTGCGAGATGCGGGCATTGATCTCCGGGTCGCCGACGCGGTCGAAGAGCTCCTTGTTGAGATCGTTGACGCCGTCGATCATCGCGCGGCGAAGGTCGGTGCCGACGCCCTTCGGATTATTGAGATAGAGGACAGGGTCCGCGCCCGCGCGCAGCGACACTGCGGCGTGCTCGGGCGAGAGGAAGCCAGAGGACCAGAGACGATTCGACAGCGCCTGCACATTGGTGCGCAGCGGCATCTTCGAGGTCATCACCACGAAGGTCGGCAGCTCCTCGTTGGCCGCGCCGAGGCCATAGGAGAGCCACGCGCCGATCGAGGGGCGGCCGGGGAACATGTTGCCTGTGGTGATCTGGAGGATTGCGGGCTCGTGGTTGATCGCCTCGGTGTAGAGCGACTTCATCACGCAGAGCTCGTCCGCGATCTTCGCCGTGTGGGGAAAGAGCTCCGAGACCCAGTGGCCCGCCTTGCCGTGCTGGGCAAATTTATACATGCTCGGGGCGACTGGAAAGCGCGCCTGGCTCGCGGTCATGCCCGTGAGCGTCTGGCCGCCGCGCACCGACTCCGGGAGGTCCTTGTCGAACATCTTATCGAGGGCGGGCTTGTAGTCCCACGTCTCGAACTGTGAGGGCGCGCCCGCCATGAAGAGATAGATCGCGCGCTTCGCCTTCGGGGCGAAATTCGGGGCGAGGCCCGCGCTCTTCGTCACCGCTTCGGTATTGGCGAGGAGGTTCGGGGCAGTCTTGCCGAGGATGGTCGCGAGGCCGGCCCAGCCGAGGGCCTTGGCGCCGCGGCCGAGGAAGTGGCGCCGCGTCTCGAGCTCGAGCCACTCGCGCTTCAGCCCGAGCGGCACGTGCGGCAAATCCCACACGCTCGGATGTTCGCCACCATGATCGGAGCAGAGGTCGTGAGAATCGTGCGGGTTCATTTCGTCAGGAATTCATCGAGGTTGAGGAACTGGCTCGCGACCATCGTCCAGGCGGCGATCTCGGCCGGCTTGAGCGCGGCGTCGGGCTTCGATTCGCCGACGGCGAGGAGCGCTTTCACGTCCTCGGCAGAGGCTTCGCCGCCGAACTTAGATTGGAAAGTATCGAGGCCGCGCTTGAGGATCGTGACTTCCTTTTCCGCCACGGGACGCGCGAGCGTGACCTTGGCGAGGAACTCGAGCCGCTGCTCGGTTGCAGGCGCGGCCTTGATCGCACGCTCCGCGAGCGTGCGGGCGGCCTCGACCCATTGCGGGTCGTTCATCGTGACGAAGGCCTGCAGGGGCGTATTCGTGCGCGCGCGCCGGGTGCAGACGACTTCGCGCGAGGTCGCGTCGAAGGTCTCCATATTCGTCGGCGGCGAGGAGCGCTTCCAGAACGTGTATAAGCTTCGCCGATACAGGGCCTCGCCGGTATCGGGCATGTACTTCGCGGTGTTGGAGCCTGGCATTGCGACTTCCTCCCAGATGCCGGGCGGCTGGTAGGGCTTCACCGAGGGGCCGCCGATCTTCTCGACGAGCAGGCCGGAAGCGGCGAGCGCGCTGTCGCGCAGCACCTCGGCATCCATGCGGAAGCGCGGGCCGCGCGAGAGGAATTTGTTCTCGGGGTCCTTGGCCAGACGGTCGGGCGTGGCGGTGGCCGATTGACGGTACGTCGCCGAGGTCACGAGCAGCCGGTAGAATTTCTTCACGTCCCAACCGCTCTCGCGGAATTCCACCGCCAGCCAGTCGAGGAGAGCGGGATGCGTCGGGCGGTCGCCCATGATACCGAAATCGCCCGCGCTGGCCACGAAGCCCACGCCGAAGAGCTCCTGCCACATGCGATTTACGGTGACGCGCGACATCAGAGGCTGCTCGGGCATGAGCAGCCAGTCCGCGAGGCCGCGGCGATTGGCCGGCGCGCCCTTCGGCAGCGGCGGCAGGAAGTGCGGAACGAGCGGCCCCACGCGCTCGCCGCGCGCGAAATAGTCGCCGCGCTTCAGCACGTCGGCATAAGCCGGTGTCGTCTTCTCGATCGCGACGAGCGTCGCGGTGCCGTCTTTCGTGAGGGCTTCGAAGGCTGTCTCATGGGCCGCGACCGAGGCGGCGAGGGCCATCGTCTCGGGATCTTTTTCGCCGAGGAAAAACTTCTCGGCCACGACAAAGGCCTCGTCGGTGGACCACGACTTGGGGTCGGGCTTGCTGGCCACGATCTCCGCCGCCACGTGCTCAAAGGGCAGGCGCGCCACTTCCGCAGCGGGCAGCGAGCGCTTGTAGAAACGCACGTCCTGGTAACGCGTTTCCTTCATCGGATTGAAGTCGTCGCGGCGGCCGAGGTGCATCGCCGCATCGGTGCGAATCGAGTCCTTGGCGCCGAGGGTATCGAGCTTCACTTCCGTCTCGGCCAATTTGCCGTTCAGATAGATTTTCACGCCGGCGGCCTTGCGCGTGCCTTCGTAGGTTACGAAGACGTGCACAAACTCATCGCGGGTGAATTGCCCGGCCTTGGTCGCGATCTGGATGCCGCGTTTCGGCGGCGTCGTGGCCATCGCGCGCGGGTTCACCGCGGCGGGAGGAGTTGTCGCGGCTGCGGTCGCCTTCTTGGATTTCTTCGCGGGCGCATCTGCCTTCTTCGTCGCGTCGCTCGTCACCTCCACGATGGTCGCGGCGAGAGCGGCCGCGGCCTCGGGGGTCTTCTTCGCCGCCACGGGCTCGGGCGCAGGGGTTGGAGCGCTGGTATCGGGCGAGAGCGTCACGACGATCTGGAGGCCTTCCTGAGCGATATCCCAGCCGGCGCCGCCCTTGCGTTTATCGTCGCCCATGCGCGCGAGGAGGGTGCCGTTGCCGGTGCCGGTGCGGACGCCGCCGCCGGGCTTGGCGCGGAGCATCAGCCAGCCGCCGGCGGAAAATTTGTCGCCCGCCTCCACGTCGCCGAGGTTGCCGAGGTTGATGCGCGAAAAGATATCCATCCGCATCGAGGACCACAGCCAGGAGCTCTCGCCCCACACGAGCGGATTTGTATCGGCCTTGAATTCCTTCACCTTCGCCTCGGGCGCGGAGTTCTTCACGACCTCGCCCTTGCCTTCATCGAGCTTCAGCCGGAGCTCGAGCTTGTCGTCCGGCACAAGCTTGGGCGCGTTGCCTGCCGTCAGCCAGGCACCGGCCAGCTCGCGCGACTTCGCGCGCCGCGCATCCAGCTTCTCCTGCAAGTCGCCGCGGGCCTTGAGCACGAATTCCGCGCTGGCCTTGTTCTCATCCTTGGGCAGGCGCAGCACGGGCAGCGGCTCCGCGATGTTGAGGTCCCACGGCTTTTCCGCCGTGTTACCGAGGTACGCCGCGAGGCCGTAGTGGTCCTTCTGCGAGAAGGGGTCGAACTTGTGGTCGTGACACGCCGCGCACCCGGTGGTGAGACCGAGGAAGGTGGCGCCAAACGCCTCTACGCGATCGCGCGTCTGGTTCACGTAGACCTCTTCGGGAACCGTGCCGCCCTCGTTGGTCGTGAGGTTATTCCGCACGAAGCCCGTGGCCGCCAGCTCGTCGATGGAGCGCGCAGGGAGCAGGTCGCCCGCGAGCTGCTCGCGTACAAACTTGTCGAAGGGCTTGTTGGCGTTGAACGCCTTGATCACGTAGTCGCGGTACGGCCAGATCGCGCGATAGTTGTCGATGTGGATGCCGTGCGTGTCGGCGAAGCGCACGTAGTCGAGCCAGTAGCGCGCGCGGTGTTCGCCGAAGCGCGTGCTCGCGAGGAGGCGATCGACGACTTTCGCGTAGGCATCGGGCGACTTGTCCGCGACGAAGGCATCGGCCTCCTCGGGTGTCGGCAGGATACCCGTGAGATCCAGCGTGGCGCGGCGGATGAGCGTGCGGCGGTCGGCCTCGGGCGAGGGCGTGAGGCCGTGCTTGGTGAGCTCCGCGCGCACAAAGGCATCGATGGGATTCTGGGTGCCGCCGGTCGGTACTGCCGGGCGCTTCGGCGCGATGAAGGCCCAGTGCTCCTCATACTCCGCGCCCTCGGCGATCCACTGGCGCAGGGTCGCAATCTGGTCGGGCTTGAGGGTCTTGTGCGCCTCGGGAGGCGGCATCATCTTTTTCTCGTCCTTCGACTCGATGCGCTGCACGAGCGGACTCTCGTCGGGCTTGCCACGCACGATCGCGGGGCCGCCTTTTTCCAGCGGCTTGAAAGCGGTCTCTTCGCGATCGAGCCGCAGGCCCGCCTTGCGCGAGCCGGGGTCGGCGCCGTGACAGGAGTAACAGTTCTCCGCGAGGATCGGCTGGATGTGGCCGTTGAAGGAGAGCTTCTTTTTCGCCGCCGCGGTCGCGGAGGAAGTGGACGAAGCAGCCGACGCCACGGTGCGCGGCTCCGCCTTCGGCGCGGCATCGGCCGTAGCCTTCGGCGCAGTCTCCTGCGCGTGCTTCTTGCCGCACCCGGTGTGGGCGAACAAAGCAGCGAGCGAAGCAACAGCGAGTCCAACGGAAGCGGAACGACGATTCATAGCGGGGGAAAGGGCCTCCTTAGCGAAGCTGTCTCTGGGCAGAATACAACCCTGTGTTGTGGTCTGAGCGGAGAACCATTCGAGACCGATTTCCCTCGATGGACGGGGCTCTTGCAAGCGCTTCCGCTGCTTGGGTTAGGATTAGCGCAGATGAGCGTTCCTCTCTGCGGGGCGGGGTGTCGCACGAGAGGCCTTCGAATGATCCGGGCTCTTCCGAGCCGGGCCACTGTGCTACGATCCGGAATGTAGCCCGCTTCGGGAGGAGCGGGATCGCTTGATCACGTAAAGCGCGACGGCTCACCGGGGACGGTTCGCCCTACCTCAATACAGGCCCGGTACCACACGGTCTCGCATTGCTCACGTTGGGGAGTCTGCCACGCCAACGGTAGCATTGCGTGGAGCTTTTAGCCCGCGCTCGGAACGACAGGGTATCCGAAGCGCGGGCTGAAGCTCCGCGCTTCGTTTCGGCTGGCCGTTAGAGCAGCTCTTTCGGGAGGAGCGGTACGAGTTGCTTGATGTTCTGCACGGCGTCGCGGTGGCAGACGAGGATCGCGTCGGCGGTCTCAACGACCACGAGATCCTGCACGCCGCAGAGTGCGATGGTGCGGCCGTTGCTCACGGCGATGTTGTTCTTCGCGGAGACGATGGCGACGGGGCCGCGGAGCGTGTTGCCGTGCGCATCGGCGGGCAGGTGCTTCGGTAGCGCGGTCCACAGGCCCACGTCGTCCCAGTCGAAGGTCGCGATCGCCGTCTCGACGGCGGCGGCCTTCTCCATGATGGCGAAGTCGAGCGAGGTCTTGGGGTCGAGCGTCGGGAATTTTTCCGCGATGTAGCGGTCGGCGGCGCCGGGCGCGCTAGCGCTCGCGGCGGGAAACTCGCGGATAAAGGTTGCGAGCGTCGGGGCGTTTTTCTCCGCCTCGGCCAGGAAGGCGCTCACGCGCCAGGCAAACATGCCCGCATTCCAGAGGTGGCGCTGGCCATCGAGGTACTTTTGCGCGGTCGCCGCATCGGGTTTCTCCACGAAGCGCTGCACTTTCCGAAAGACGGTGCCATCCGCGCCGCGCGAGACTTCGTCACCGACCTCGAGGTAGCCGAAGCCCGTCGAGGGGAAGGTGGGCGGGATGCCAAAGGTGAGGAGTGCATTCGTGTGTTGCGCGCGCTCGAGGGCCGCGCCGATCTGCCGGCCGCAGCACTTGCTGTCGTGGATGAGCGCATCCGAGGAGAGGAGCGCCATCGACGCATCGGGATTGCGCGAGCGGACCAGTGCCACGGCCTCCGCGCCGGA
>JAZKEV010000396.1:15269-16470 GCA_040386765.1 Verrucomicrobiota bacterium
CACGGCCAGGGCCGAGGCGGGGGCGGTGTCGCGCTTGGCCGGCTCGGCCACGATCTGTTCGGGCGCGAGCTGCGGGAGCGCGGCCCGCGTCGCGGCGAGCTGCACCTGGTTGGTGAGCACGAAAATATTCGCCCGCGGCACGATGCCCTCCAGGCGCTTGACCGTCTCCTCAAGCAGCGTCGAGTCGCCAAAGAGCTTGGTGAGCTGTTTCGGGGAACGCGCCCGGCTCATGGGCCAGAAGCGCTCTCCACTGCCACCTGCCATCACGCAGGCGTAAAAGTTCGAATTTTCAGTCATGGTCGGATTCAGATTCGGGTTCGATTCGGCTCGATGCGATTCGCGAATCACGCGAATTCCCGCCCCGGGACACAAGCTAACGTTTTTTGGGGTGCGGGTGTGGAGAGTGGGTTTGGAAAGGCGCAACGCACGCCGCTATCTGAGCAAAGAGGAAGAGGGAGGAACGCTTATCTGCGCTAATTTTTTCGGAGCAAAGGGGGCGTTGAAGTGGAAGGGCTTCGCCTAATCGGCGAAGGGCGGGAATGTGGGCAGGCCGCGGGAGGCGGCGCCAATCCCAACCCGCGAATCACGCGAAGGGACGCGAACAGCGGCAGCTCAGTATTGGAGTTTATTCGCGTGGTTCGCGGGCTGTTCGACGCTTTCTCAAGCTAGGGCGGGTTAAAACCCGCCCTACTTTTCGATCAGAGCGTTACCACGATTTTGCCGAACTGCTCGCCGCGCTCCATCAGGGCGAAGGCTTCGGCGGCGCGGTCCAAGGGAAAGGTGGCGCTGATCACGGGCTTGATTTTCCGCTCGGCGACGAAGGCCGTCATCGCCGCCCAGTCGGCCGGGGAGCCCATGGTGGTGCCGAGGAGCGAGATCTGACGCCAGAAAACTTTGCGCAGCGGCAGCGTGGCCTCGCCGCGGGTCGCGCCGTAAAAGACCAGCCGCCCGCCGGAGGCGGTGGCGTCGATCAGCTTCACGAAGCCTTCGCCGCCGGCGCTGTCGATCGTGACGTGGAAGGGGCCCGGTGTCTTGACCGCTTCGGCTGCCCAATTGGCCTCGCGGTAATCAAAGCCGCCTTTTGCGCCGAGCTTCACGGCCCGAGCGATTTTGTCCGACGCGCTCGAGGTCACCCACACCTCCGCGCCTGCCGCCACGGCAAACTGGAGGGCAAATAGCGCCACGCCACCGCCGATGCCGC
>JAZKEV010000396.1:16480-25375 GCA_040386765.1 Verrucomicrobiota bacterium
AAGCGTTCAAGGCTTCAATCGGATAACGACAGCCGGGCGCGCGAAAAAAGCGCGCGATAGGCCGTGAGGCCGGCCAGCGGCAGCGCGGCGGCTTCCTCCCATGAGAGATGCGCGGGCTTCGGCGCGAGCTGGCCTACCGGCACGGCGATCTGGCCCGCGAGCGTGCCATCGCGTGGCAGGCCGAGGATCGTGAACTTCTCGCCTTGTGCATTCTCGCTGTCGCCCCAGCCGAAACTCGGGTTGATGATTACCTCGCGATCGAGCCACGCCGGGTCGACGCCCTCGCCCACCGCGGCCACGGTGCCCGCCCCGTCCGAGCCCGGCGTGCAGGGCCACTTCAGGCCGGCGTACGCGCCCGACTTGATCCACACATCGCGGTGATTGAGCGCGGCGGCCCGGAGCGCCACCACCACCTCGCCCGCCGCCGGCTTGGGATCGGGCAGGTCGACGATGTTGAGTTGGTTGACGGCAGGGAGTTGGACGGCGCGCATGATTGGAGAGAAAGAGTTAGACTGTAAGCGGTAAGCGTTAAGCGTGGCTTCGCAAACGCCTCGATGCTTCTCGCCTTTCACAAGCCCTACGGCGTGCTCTCGCAATTCACGCCCGAGCCCGGCTCGCGCTGGCGCGCGCTCGCGGATTTCGGTTTGCCGAAAAACGTGTACGCGCTTGGCCGGCTCGATGCCGACTCCGAGGGACTGCTGTTACTCAGCGACGAGGCGGGGTTGAATTCCCGGCTGCTCGATCCCAAGCACGCGCACCGGCGCGAATACTGGGCGCAGGTCGAGCGCGTGCCCGATGCCGCTGCGCTGCGGCGTCTCGCGCAGGGCGGCATCGTGCTCGACGACTATCGTACGCTGCCGTGCCGGGCGCGGCTGCTCGAGCCGGCGCCGGCAGTCGCCCCGCGTGATCCGCCCATCCGTTACCGAAAGAATGTCCCCGATGCGTGGCTCGCACTCGAATTGATCGAGGGCAAGAACCGCCAGGTCCGCCGCATGACTGCTGCGGTTGGCCATCCTACGCTAAGGTTGCTTCGTGCGAGGATCGGCGACTTTTCGCTGGGCGATTTAGCGCCGGGCAAATGGCGCGAGCTTACGGTCGAGGAGCGGGCGAGGGTGTTTAAAGCGGTCTAAACTGAGCGCAGCCACAGATAACACCGATGGGCACAGATGAAGAAATCCGCGATATCCGTGCGATTCGTGGCTACAGTTTTAAGGAGGGTGTTTCAGCTGAACGACGAGGAGGGCGGGACGAAGAAAGGAAGTGGATGGACGCGGTTACACTTTGCGGCGGCTGAGTTTTTTTGACCGCGGATTACACGGATGGGGCGGATAAAGGCAGGTGGCGGACGACGCGTGTAGACGTGGTGTTACCCGGTTGTTTCGTTCCAGCACAAGGGCGATGCGAACGACTTTTTGACCTACCTCGGTTTGGCCTCGGTTCGACTCCTGTTCAAACCTGTTTGAAATAGGTCGTGCACTCAGAGTGTCCAAGTGGCTCCTGCGGCGGCTTGGGGATAAGCCGCCCTACCCTCACTTCCGCGCAGGGAGCTGCTGGTCGAAATGCACGGGGCAGCGCCAGAGGTTCGGGTCTTCGGGGGCATGCACCATTTTCGCTTCGCATTTCGGGCAGGCCGGGGTCGTGTAATCGCCCGTCGAGACGGTCTGCATGATTTCGGAGCGCGCGAGATCGGGCAGCGCGTTCAGCTTCTCGAGAAAGATATCGCCCGGGAGCAGCGTGATGTGCTTCTCCTCGGCGAAATCGCGCGCCGGCACGTTGAACTTTCCGGGCGTCACGACATACCCGCGGCGGATATCCTCGGTGGCGAGCACCGCGTGCAGGTCCTGCAGACGCCGCGCGTCGATCAAGCCCGAGGGCTGCGCGATGCACTGCACGAGCGCGAAGGGCCGCGACTCGCCCTTCCACGAAATCTTGATGTGCACGGGCGCGTTTGGGCCGCTCTTGGTGCGCGTCGCGACCACCCCCGTCTTGCTGTAGTAGGCGGCGACGATCTCCTCGAAGTGTTTCCACTCCAGCTTGGAGAGGAGGTCGGGGGTGAAGATCGCGCCGGTGATCTTCATCTCCGGCGCGTTGAAGGGCTGGTGGGACACGGCGGAGGCCACCAATTCAAGCTGCCGCTGACGGCGCCGCCACATGAGGAAGCCCACGCCGGCGCTGACGATCAGGAACGTGATAAAATAGGTGCGGCGGTTAAATACCGCCGCGGTGGGATCGAGGGAATCGGCCTCGGCCGTTTCGAGCCGGCGGCGCGCGGCCTTCAGCTCGAGGGCGCGCTTGGCTTTCTCCTTCCTCGAGAGGGATTCGGTGGCCTCGGCCGCTTTGGCGGCGTCTGCCGTCTCGGTCGTCTCCGGGGTCGTGTCGGTCGGCGCAGACGCAGCAGGCGTGGTGAGGGTTGCCACCGTACCCGTCGTATCCGGCGCGCGTTCGGCCGGCATCGTCGGCGCAGGGAGTGGGATCGCGGTCGTCGGCGCGATGTCACTCTTAACGGGCGCGGGGGCGACCGGAGCGGAGGCAATCACCGCAGGGTTCGGAGGGGGCGCGGACCGCGTCGTGGCCGGGGTCGAGCTCTTCGCGCCCGGAGGCAGCACGCGTTTGATTTCAAACTTCGGCTCGGCCGGCTGCGGCTCCGCTGTCGCATCGGCAGGCGCATCCGTACCCGGCGTCTGCGGGGGTACGGTGTTGGGGCTCGCGGTATTGGCCGAAGGGGTCGGAGGAGTCGCGGGGGCGGGAGCGGGCGCAGGCGTAACGGCCGCCGCCGGGTCGGTGGCGGCGGGAGCTGGCGCTGGGGGTTGCGGCGCGGGGCGCCGCACCTGCTCGACGATGCGCTCGATGTCGACGACCTTGCCGACGCGGAGTACCAACCGCTCCTTCGGGTAAAATAACAGCTCCCGTCCTCCGCCCACCACCGTGCTGCGCGGCTCACCGTAGCGGGAGAGCACCTCCTCGCGCGTGGCACCCATCAACGGGTGCTGCTCGGCTGCGTGCGCAATCGCGCCTGACAAAAGGGCGACCGCCACGCACCCAGCCCGGAAGCCTACGGGAAACTTGGGACGCATGTGTGTGTCGGCCAGACTTGGGTGAACCCCCTAGTCACAGCAATGCCGAACTGAAACCCCGGGCTGCGTATTTCCCCGGGCATTTTTTACATTCCCTAAACCACTCGGGCCCAAAGCACTTTGAGATAACGGCTTTCGAGGCAGTTGGAATAGACCGGGTGGTCGACTCCGGGGCCGGTGCGGTCAAAGAACTGGAGGCGGCGATTCTGCCGGTGCGCGGCCTTGATCACGTGGGCTTCGAAGTCCTCCAGGGAGAGCAGGCCTGAGCACGAGCAGGTCACGAAAATGCCGCCCGGCTTCACCAGGGAGATCGAGAGGAGGTTGAGATCCTCGTATTTTTGCCGTCCCTCCCAATTGCCGTGCTCGTCGCGGGTGAAGATGAACTTCGGAGGGTCGAGGATCACGAGGTCCCACTTCTCTCCATTGGTCTGCATCTGCCGGGCGTAGGCAAAGGCGTCGGCGTGGACGAACTTCAGCCGCGACTGGTTGAGGTTCATGTTGCGCTTGGCCTGCGCGATGGCGACCTCGTCGAGATCGATGCTCGTAACCTCGGTCGCGCCGGCGAGCTTCGCATTCAGCGAAAAACCGGCGGTGTAGCAGCACAGGTCGAGCACGCGCGCATCCTTGGCAAAGCGCGCGATCGCGCGGCGATTATCGCGCTGGTCGCAGAAGAAGCCGGTCTTGTGCCCCTCGGCGAAGTCCACCTCGTAGCGCACGCCGTGCTCGCGGATCTTCACGGCGCGGGGCGCGGCGGCATTGGTCTCGTTGAAAATGGAGGGCTTGATGCCCTCGAGGCTGCCGAGGTCGTGGTCGACGTGCACGCGCGCGAACTTCGTCCCCGCCAGCTCGTGCAATAACGGGAGCCACTGCGGCAGCCGCTGCGCGATGCCGAGGGAGTAGATCTCGCACAGCAGCGTGTCGCCGTAGCGGTCGATCGTGAGGCCGCTCAGGCCGTCGCCATCGGAATTGATGAGGCGGTACGCATCGGTGACCTCATCGAGTTTGAAGAGCGTGCGCCGCAGCTCCACCGCACGCCGGATCGCGAGCTCGAAGTAACCCTCGTTGACGGGCTCAGTCGAGTGCGTGACGACGCGGAGGGGAATCTTCGCACGGGGGTTGAAGAGGCCGCCGCCGGCGAGATTGCCGTTCTTGTCGTAGACATTGACGAAGTCTCCGGGGCGCGCATCCGGCGACACGTGCCCCAGCAGCCGGGGGAAGATCGCGGGCTGAAACGTGAAATACTTCAACTGCGCCCAGGGCCGCACCCACGCCGAGCGGTCGATCACCGGTGGCGGTGCCTTTTCTTTGGGCGGCGGAAACGAGTCGGACATCCCGCAAAATGACCCGGCGCGGCGGGCAGCGGCAATTTTTTTCCAGATTCTGAATCCAAACGCCCGGCTGCCGACACTCACTCCTTGTAAACCAACTTCCATGACCACTACTCTCTCACTTCCGCTCGCGGCGCTTCTTGACAGTTTTCCTGGCAACATGATCGCCATCGTTATCCCCGTCGTCGCCATCGTCTTTGGCTGCTCGATCGCCATTTTCGGCATCTACTTCGACCACCAAAAGAAAAAGCTGCTGCACGAAACCGTTCGGCTCGCACTTGAGCGCGGCCAGCCCATTCCGCCTGAGATCATGGCGCAGCTTTCCAACTCCGAAGAGGACAAGCCCGCCGGCCCGCGCCGGCCGGAGAACGATATCCGGACGGGCCTCATCCTGATCGCGGTCGGCGCCGGCGTGTACTTGTTTTTTGCCGCGATGAGCGTGGAGAAGATGCGGTTCGTCGGCGCGATTCCCGGATTGATCGGAGTGGCGCTCCTGCTCTTCGGGGTGATCAACACCGCGCTCTCGCGGAAGAAGTCCAACGACGACCTCGCGCCGCGTTCGTGACGAGTCCCGACAGCGAATTGATCGCGCGCGCGGTGGTCGACCATGACCGCAGCGCGTTTGGCGCGCTCGTCGAGCGGCATCAGTCGAGCGTGCGGCATTTCCTCCGGCATCTCACGCGCGGCGACACCGCGCTCGCCGACGACCTGGCGCAAGAGACCTTTTTGCAGGCCTTCCGCGGGCTCGCGAGTTTTCGCGGCGATGCCACGGTCTCCACCTGGCTGCTCGGCATCGCGCACAATCACTGGCGCAATGCCCGCCGCCAGCGCGACCGCGGCCACCTGCCCATCGATCACGAGGCCGTGTCCGAGCCGAGCGAGCCCGCCGGCTCGCGCCAGAGCGATCTCCAGCACGACCTCGCCGGGGCACTGCGCCACCTCGAGCGCGACGAACAGCTCGCGATTCATCTCAATTATCAGCAAGGGCTCTCGCACAGCGAAATCTCCGCGCTCCTTGACTGGCCCGTCGGTACGGTGAAAACTCACCTTGCCCGGGGTAAAGAAAAGCTCCGTCAACTCCTCGCCGTATGGAACCCGCAGACCTGACGCCCCGCCCCTCCCGGCCTTCTGACGATTCGGCTGATCCGCTCGAGGCGCTGCTGCGGCGTCCGCTGCCGCCGCTGGCCGATCATGGGTTCACGCGCAGCGTGATGGAGGCGTTGCCGCCGGCGGCAGCTGCGCCAGCGCGAGTCCGTGGGACTGCTCCCATCCGCATGTTTGTCATCAGCGTGGGAGCGGTCGGGCTGCCGTTCGAGATCGGCTCGCCCGCCGGCCTGCAAGCCGAACTGCAAGCGCTCGATGCGACCCTGCTGCAGACCGCCGCGAACCTGAAGGACCCGTCGCTGCTCGCGGCCACTGTAGCTGCCGCCGGCTCGCTGCTCTACGTTTTCCTGATCGCCACGCCGCGGCGGTGGTCGCGGCTGTTGCGCAGTCGCTTCTCGTCTTGAGCGGAGTACGGAGTCATTCGCAATTTAAGCTTCGACGACCCAACGGTCCCCCGTCCTGTCCCACCTCTCTGTCATTGCGAGCCGGAGCGCAGCGACGTGGCAATCCATCCATCTCCCGCGGAGCGCTGTCCGGGCACGTCTTCGCCCACGTACGCGTGGATTCTTCGCTCCGCTCAGAATGACAGAGGTTGAGGGTCACTTCGGCGATAGTTTGAAAACACTCTCCCGTAGCGCAGGCTGATTCGCCCCATCACAATCTCACGGCTCGCTTTGCGCCCTTTGCGCTTCGCGTTTTAGCTGTCGGCCATCCTGTTATGAATCTCCAACTCACCGACTCGGTCGCTCTCGTCTCCGCTTCCACCAAGGGTATCGGCCTCGCCATTGCCCGCACCCTCGCGGCGGAGGGAGCCCGCGTCATCATCAATGGCCGCACGGCGGCCTCCGTCGACGAAGCCGTCGCGCGCATCCAGGCCGATGTGCCCGGCGCGAAACTCGAAAAGTTTCCCGGCGACCTCGCCAAGGCGGACGTCGCCGAGAAGCTCGCCGCGGCGTTTCCCACAGTCGACATCCTCGTCAACAATCTCGGCATTTTCGATCCCAAGCCGTTTGGCGAAATCCCCGACGAGGAATGGCGCCGCTTTTTCGAAGTCAATGTGCTGAGCGGTGTGCGGCTGAGCCGCCTGTATTTCGACGGGATGCTGAAGCGGAACAAGGGCCGCATCGTCTTCATCTCGAGCGAGAGCGCCCTGCACATTCCGGAAGAAATGATTCACTACGGCATGACCAAGACCGCGCAGCTCGCCGTGGCCCGGGGGCTCGCGGAGCTCACTGCCGGCACCGCCGTCACGGTTAACTCCGTGCTGCCGGGCCCGACGCGCTCGGAGGGCGTGGAGGAATTTGTCGGCAAGCTTAGCGGCGGGAAGCCCTTCGAGGAATTCGAGAAGGAGTTTTTCCAGAAGATGCGGCCGACCTCGCTGCTCAAGCGCTTCGAGACGGTCGACGAGATCGCACACGTCGTGGCGTTTGTGTGCAGTCCGCTCGCTGCGGGCATCAACGGGTCGTCGGTGCGGGTCGAGGGGGGCTTGGTGAAGGCGATCGCCTGAGATCGGCCGCAAACGAATGAGATTTCGACGGTAGCGCGCGTTATTCCCAACGCGCCGTAGAGGACAATGGCACACCGAGCGCGACGCCACGCTCATGCATACCACGCCGCGCTCAAAGAGCCCTTACCTTCGCCGCCGCTTTGCTGCTTCACGCTCTCCTCACGCTCCCCGCGGCAAAGCCAACTTTCAGCCTCTTTCAAGTTGTCGGGATATCCAAGTCGGCTCCCTACGACAATCAAGCACGCGACGGACACGCACCACGCCCTCGTCGATTTTGTAATAGATCGCGAAAGGGAACCGCCTGCTGAGAAGACGATAAAATCCATCGATCTTTCGATGCACTCCCGCGTGCAACATGAGCGAATCGATATCGGCGAAAAGGCTGTCCAAGAAGTAATGCCCGACGCCCGGGCTCTGCCGTTCGTAGAATCGAAACCCGGCGAGCAAGTCCCGATCAGCCGAGCGCGAAACGCGGATCTTCACCGCGCGCGACGCCTAAGCGACTTCTTGGCAGCCTCCCAGTCGATAAACTCTTCCTGTCCCGCCTGCACACGAGCTTCCGTACCCCGAAGTTCAGCCACATGCCATTGCGGCGAATCAAAGCTCGCCTCATCTTTCGACAGATCGGTCCACAATTCCTCCATCGCGCGGAGTTTCTCCACCTTGGTCATCGATTTGAGCGGAAGCATCGTCGCCATCCGTTAAGGGTGTCTGACTGATGGCCACGCGCAAGGTTTGAAAACCGCGTTTGCTCGTCACTCCGAAACCCGAATATCGAAGTGCATCACATCCTCCCGCACACCGAGTTTCGTGTAGAGCGCGATGGCGGGATCGTCGCCATAGTCGGCCTGCACGTAGATGACGTAGGCCCCGCGCTCTACGGCGACTTTTTGTAATTCGCAGATCAGCGCGGTGGCGATGCCTCGCCGCCGATGTGCTTCGGCGACCGCCAAATCGTAGATGTAGATCTCGCTGCGCTCCTGCTCGAACTTGTGCAGCTCGTACGCGGCCAAGCCTCCGATCACGCGCCCATCCTGCAACGCCACCAGCGCGATGAAGGTATCGCGGCCCAGCAGTCGCTCGAGATAGGCGGCACTCGGACGGGCTCCGCCATACGCCGCCATATCGTTGAACGCATCGCCAAACATGGTCGACAGCTCTTGCATCGTCGCGACGTCGCCGGCCGCGAGCCGGCGGAGGGAAAACGGAAACGCGGGTGACATGGCGGCAAACGTGAGCGCGGCATGCTCGTTCGTCCATCTCGCGCCGCACCGCTGTCGCGGCGTCAGCGCACTTTTTTCAAGGCAGGGTCCTCGGGAAACAGCTTCCGCATGCTTTCGATGAAGACCGGGTCCCTGAAATCCTCACCGCTAATCGGCTCGCCGTCGCGTTTGATAAGGAGGATATCGCAACTGAAGCAGAAATCGATCGCGACGATCTTTCCGCTGCGATGAAAGCGGAGCCGGGTGTGATATCGCGGCCAGCAGAGTTTCACGGAGTCCCAGCCGTAGGTCGTCTCCTTCAGCAAGGCGGTCTGCAACGCAGACACCACGTCGGTCGGCACGACGAGAAAATCAGTCTCTTCGTAGCGCTCTTCCTGCATGCTCCCACCCTTCGGAGGCGCGATGTAGCGCAGCACACAGGCATCCACCTTGTCGGGCTGCCGCACGATATGGAGATTCTCCGCAGTGACGAAGAGCTCGGCTACGTTTGAAGGCGCCTTGTGCGCGCCGGTCGTCAGGCAGAGCACGGCACCCAGAAGCAAAATCACCAACGGCTTCATTGTCGGCATGCCTATAAGACATTCCGCGCCGCGGAATATTAGGGCGTGTTTTCAAAATGGTTTGTCATTCTGAGCGCAGCGAAGAATCCACGGGAACGG
>JAZKEV010000397.1:0-12231 GCA_040386765.1 Verrucomicrobiota bacterium
TCGCGGTGCCGGACTGCACGAGGATGTTCCACTTCGCGAGCTGGGTGGATTCCTGCGCGACGTCCACATCCGTGATGCGGCTGGAGGCGGCCTCGAGGTTGGCCTTGTTGACCGAGAGCAACTCCGCGGCGAACCCGAGATGGCTCTGCTCAGCGCCGTTCTGGGCGCGGAACGTAGCCACGTTCTTGATCGCATCGGTGATGGCGCTCAGGCCGACATCGCCCAGCGAGTCAACGGTGGTGGCAGTGAGGCTGCCCACGCCGGTGCCCGTGCTGGTGAGGTCGCGGCCCTTGACCGTGACCGAGGTCTGCGCGTCTTCGGTGATGTTCACCGTGAGGGAACCGCTGCCGAAGAGCGCTACCGTGTTGAACTTCTCGCCGCTGATATCTTTGAGCTGCGTCTGGAGTTCGACGAACTCCGAGTCGTAGTTCGCGAGATCGCTCGAGTTCTTGGTGGGATCGGCGTACAGGGTCTTCAATTCGCTCATGCGATCGAGGACCTTGCCCGCTACCTTGAGGGCGCCGTCTTGCGTCTGGAGGAACGAGACGGTGTTGCCGATGTTCGTCGCCGTCGCGCCTTGGCGGCGGGCGGCAGCGGACAGTTTCATCGAGACCGCGAGACCGCCGGCGTCATCCGACGGGTTCACGATTTTCGAGCCGCTCGACAACCGGTTAAGGCTGCGTTGCAGCGAGGTATTCGACGAGGCGAGGTTGTTTGAAGCAACGGTTGCCGCGTAGTTGGTATTAATCACGACTGACATGGTATCGTTTCCTTGATGAGTGCGACCTTCCGTCGTCGCCACGTATCCGGAATTAGCAGCGCCGGATCGCGCCGTTTGCAGCGTATGCCGCAAAGTGTGTGTCGTTGGGACGCGCTACTATACTGCAGCGCATCGCCTGGGGGATGTGACTCAAGGAACCGTTTTCTCTGACCTTACGGACTTTCAAATAACGATACTGACTACTGACGAGGAACCCGTGAGGGATTCCGATCTAACTATGCCGGTACGAACTGGCCTTTGGCCCCATGCCCGAGACAGACAACCACGTTGAACTCGGGCCCGCGGCGGCGAGCGGACTAGGCTCGCCGCCGGGCGGGCTTGGGCGGGCCGGATCAGCCCAGGAGCTTGAGGGCGATCTGCGAGCTCTGATTGGCCTGCGTGAGCATCGAGGTGCCGGACTGGACCAGGATGTTGAAGCGGGCGAGCTGAGTGGATTCCGAGGCGACGTCCACATCGGTGATGCGGGAGGCGGCGGCTTCGAGATTGGCCTTGTTGACCGTGAGCAGCTCGGCGGCGAAGCCGAAGCGGCTCTGCTCGGCGCCGTTCTCGGCGCGGAAAGTGGCGACATGCTCGATCGCGTCGGTGATGGCCTTCAGGCTGATGTCGCCGAGCGAGTCGACCGTGGTGGCGGTGAGGACGCCGACACCGGTGCCGGTGGAGGACAGATCGCGGCTGGCGATGGAGACGGAGGTCTGGGCATCCTCGGTGACGTTCACCGAGAGAGCGGAGGTGCCGAAGAGGCCGACGGTGTTGAAGGCTTCCTTCGTGAGGTCCTTCAGCTGCGTCTGGAGCTCGGTGAACTCGGAGTCGTAGTTCGCGAGATCGCTCGTGTTCTTGGTGGGATCGGCGTAAAGGGTCTTCAGCTCGCCCATGCGGTCGAGGACTTTGCCTGCGACCTTGAGCACGCCGTCCTGCGTCTGCAGGAACGAAACGGCATTACCGATATTCGTGTTAACCGCGCCCTGGCGGCGGGCCGCGGCGGACAATTTCATCGAGACGGCGAGGCCGCCGGCGTCGTCAGCGGGAGTGACGATTTTCGAGCCGCTGGAAAGCCGGTTCAGGCTCTTCTGCAGGCTGGCATTGGACGTGGCGAGGTTGTTCGAGGCGACAGTCGCCGCGAAGTTCGTGTTGATTACAACTGACATGGTGATCTTCCTTGATCGTTAGAGCGTGGCGTCCGTGCCACAGTCGTAATCGGGGGAGCGGCTCCGATTCGCGCCGGTTGCGACATTCGTCTCAACACAGATGCTATCGTCGCGTCGCGAGAAAACCTTTACGGAATTGCGCAAGGATTATTTTCGGATCGGGCGCAGTTTTTTCTAAACCAGAGAGAGCTCAAGCCGACCGCGCGCGTGCCGATAGATAGGTGTGGGGACGCTCGTGCCCTCACGTCTCTCACCACCACAAACACCTTTCACATGGCCACCGGACTCCAAGTCGCAGGACTCGCTTCCAACTTCGATTGGAAGAGCTTTGTCGACTCGATCATGGATCTCGAGCGCGCTCCGGCGACCCGTCTGGAAGCGGAGAAGACGACCAACTCGCAGAAGGTCAGCCTGCTTACGACGCTCGGCACCCGGCTGACCTCCCTCCAGGATTCGGCGCAGGCGCTGAAGGCGGGCTCGCTCTTCGGCAAGCGCAGCGCGACCTCGTCCACCGCCAATTCCACGTGGGGTGCCACGGCGGCGAGCGATACCGCCGCCGGCAGCTACAAGATTTCCGTTTCCCAGCTCGCCACGACCTCCAGCCTCAAGGGCGGCAGCGATGTGGCCCGCGGCCTGAATCCCTCGGGCGACGATGTTTCCGGCCTCACGCTGGCCAATCTGCCCCTCGCGCAGGCCGTCACGGCAGGCACCTTTACGGTGAATGGCGCGAAGGTCACCGTCGCCGTGACGGATTCGCTCGAAGATGTGTTCAACGCGATCTCGCTCGCCACCGATGGCGACGTGACCGCGAGCTACGACCACACGACCGACACCGTATCGCTCGCTAATTCGACAGGCGACGTGGTGCTGGGCGCGTCCAACGACACGAGCAACTTCCTCCGTGCGCTGAAGCTCGGTAACAATGGTTCGGATACGGTCACCAGCTCGGCCCGGCTCGGCACCGTCAAGACCTCGGCTGCGCTTGCGAATGCCAACCTCTCCACGCCGATCACCGCGGTCGATGGCAATGGCGCGGGCGCCTTTAAGATCAACGGCGTCGAGATCGCCTACGATGTCGATACCGACACGCTTTCTTCGATCCTCACCCGCATCAACGAGTCGAGCGCAGGTGTCTCGGCCACCTACGATTCGCTGAACGATCGCCTTGTGCTGGCCAACAAGAGCACCGGCGATCTCGGCATCTCCGTGAGCGAGAGCCCCGGCGGTCTGCTGGGCGCGCTGGGCCTGACCAGTGGCACGACGTTTGCGCGTGGGCTGAATGCCGAGTTTTCCCTCGATGGCGGCGCCACGCTCTCGAGCGCGAGCAATACCCTCGACCAGTCGGCGCACGGCATCGCCGGACTGAGCGTGACGGTGAAGAATGAAGAGACGCAGACCATCACGGTCGCAGCGGATACGACCGCGATGCGCGCGAAGATCGACGCCTTTATCACGGATTTCAACGGCGTGCAGAGCTTCCTCGACACCTACACCAAGGTGTCGACGGATTCGAAGGGCAAGGTCACGCCGGCGCCGCTCTCCAGTAACCGCGAGATCCAGGACTGGGGTCGCTCGCTGCGCACGATGGCTTTCGCCTCGGTGAGCGGGCTCACCGGCGGGATCGGCCGGCTGAATGACCTCGGCATCGACTTCAAGGCCGGCAGCAACGAGCTCGAAGTCGAAAGCGACTCGAAGCTCACCGCTGCGCTTGCTACCTCGACCACCGATGTGGCGAATTTCTTCACCTCGGCCACGACGGGTTTCGCGGCCAAGCTCGACACTTACCTCGGCACGGTGGGCTCGCTGAATACCGAGCAGAAGGATCGCATCACCAAGTCGAATAACAGCATCGACGAGCAGATCGCAGCGATCGAGCGTCGGTTGAAGCAGCAGCGGGAAGTGATGGAATCGGCCTTCATCTCGATGGAAATGGCGCAGTCGAAGATCAAGCAGCAGCAGAGCGCGCTCGACGGCATGATTTCGTCCTTTAGCAGTTAAGTTATGAGCATCGCGAAAACCGCTCGCACCCGCCTCGCCAGGCGCTGGCTCCGCCTCGCGGCGCTGATGGCGGTGGCCGCCTCCCTCACAGGCTGCATGACTCCGGGGGCCGCCGACCCCTCGCGCACCGGTCCTTTTTACGTGCCGACCAATGTCCGCGCCGATCCGAGCCTCGGCGGCATCCGCCGTGTGGTGGTGCTCCCGGTGTGGTCGGGCGAGGCCGCGCCGGCCGAGACGGCGGCGGAGCTCGATGCCGTCGTGGTCGCGGCGCTGCAGGACTCGAAGCGGTTCGAGGTCGTGAGCCTTTCCCGCGAAGCCGCCCTGCGGAAGTTTCGGCTGGAGTCGCTTTCGTCGGTTTCGGCGCTGCCCCACGGCATGTTCGAGACCCTGCAGCGTGACTTCGCGGCCGATGCGGTGCTTTTTGTCGATATCACGGTGTACCGCGCCTACCGGCCTCTCGCCATCGGTTTGCGGAGCAAGCTCACGAAAATCGCCGGCGCGCACCAGATCTGGGCGTTCGATAACGTTTTCTCCGCCGACGATGCCTCCGTGGCCAATGCCGCGCGCAATCACTTCATCGGTGCGGATCAGCGGGCGCCCGTGGATCTCACGCATGGGGTGCTCCAATCGCCTTCGCGCTTCGCGACTTACGCCACGACCGCCATGTTTGCCACGCTTCCTCCGGTGCTGCCTCCCCCCATGCCAAAGACGGCGCCTTCCTCAAATCGCTAAAGTCTTGCTGCTTTAAGCCGATAATTTGCTCAACAATCCAACGGCGTTCCCTGTACCCGACCATCAGCGGCAGACCGTTTCGAAAACCGAAATAGCCAATGATCTCCTCTACGTCTTCTACCGACCGCGCGGTGCGCCCGGAACTCATCTCCGCCGCCACCCAGTCCGCCGGGCGTACCCAAGCCCCGCGTCCCGATCGTATCTCCACGGAGAATGCCGCGTTTCTGAAGTCTGAGCTGGAGCGCCAGCCCGAGGTCCGCCCCGAAGTCGTCGAGCGCGCCCGCGCTCTCGCGGCCGATCCCGCGTACCCCTCGACCGAGATCCTGCTCAATGTCGCGCAGCAGATCATCGGTTCGCCCGACCTGAGCGAAGACGAATCCTGAGCCCGGTCCCATGGTTGCCTCCGGCTACGCGCGGACCTACCGCACCAATTCCGTCCTCACGGCGAGCCCCGGTCAGCTCGTGCTGATGCTCTATGATGGCGCGCTCAAGGCGATGAACCTCGCCCGCCAGTCCCTCGAGGACCTCAACGATCCGCGCCGTATCGAGACGATCAATACGCAGCTGCTCAAGGCGCAGGCGATCATCTCCGAACTTCAGAGCGGGCTCAACATGGAGGCGGGTGGCGAGTTTGCCCGCACCATGCACCGGCTTTACGACTATCACAATCGCCGCTTGCTGGAGGCCAATATCCGCAAGCAGGTGGAGCCCGTGATCGAAGTCGAGAAGCTCGTCCGCGAGCTCCGCGACGCCTGGGCCCAGATGCTGACGCAGCAGGATGGCAGCTCGGTCGAGCGCATCCGCGGCGTGGCCTGAGCACGATGCAAACTCCCGCCCAACGCTGCGCCCGGCTCGTGGCCGCGCTCGAGGATCTCGCCTCCCAGGAGGAGAGCTCGCTGCGCACGGGGGATTTTGCCGCCGTGGAGTCGATCCAGGAGCGGGCCGGCGCCGTGATCGGCGACCTCGCCTCGCAGACCATCGCGATGGCCGACGAAGCTCTGCGCGCCCGGCTCCGGGCCGTGAGCGCCCGCCGCAGTCGCAGCAGCGAATGGCTGGCCGGCGAACTGGAGCGGACCCGCACCGAACTTTCTGAAACGAATGCCTCCCGCGGCCGCGTGGCGAAGATCGCGCCGGTCTACGGCAGCGCCCCGGCGGCCTCCCGCGCGGCGTCGCGGTTGGCGTACGTCGGATAACGGGGGCTCGGTAAGATAGGCGGGGAGGGCAGAGGGCGTTATCCTTAACCCGCCGCTCGGGGCTCCTGAGTATCGCTGGGAAGAGAGAGCGTGATGATGGCATGCTATTCTTGCCAAGAGCCACCCACGGAGGCGCAGGGTCTCTCAGAAGATCCGCTTGGTAAATGCTTTGGGCTTCAGGTGGTCCGGCAGCTTCAATTCGAGGACCATCGTTTGGGACAGCCGGTCGATCAGCGACGTTCCGATGATGAGGGTGACTATCCCGATCACCAAACTCATTCCGATCAGGAGGACCAAAAGTACCGAAAAAAGGATGGATGTGTCCGTCGGTAATACGGTAGGAGGAAAAAGATACATCGTCCCCAACGCGTACGGAAAAGCGGAGCGTGCGAGCAGTTGCCCCAAAGTGGGACGATTTCCATCTTTCGCTCGGATCTCAAGCAGGCAAAAGGCTCCGCCGGGACTCTTTTTAGTCAGGAAGTACAGAAGCCAAAGAGCCGTGAGCAGTCCCATCGCGCAAAACCGCCCCGCTGGACTGAATTGTCTGATATCACCGCTAACCACTCCTTGGCCGAGTAGCATAAGGATTCCCACCGAGAGGACATTGAGCAAGCCAGCGAAGAAACGCCTGCTCCGTGTGGCGGGAATCAAATGAGAAGGAATATAGTTCATCATTCTCTGGTGGGATTACTCCGCGAAGTGAGGTTGGTCGGCCCTTTCAAATCGATCGATAGCGCCGAATGCCAATCGCAGTCGCATCGCTTTCCCCGGTGCGGCCTGCAAAAGCCGCTGCATCGGGCAATCGTCCTGCGCGAGAGGGCAGGCGAAACCCGCCGGAATCACGCCGGCCCTGATAGCGGCTTGGGCGGCGGGATGCCGCGTGCAAATATGGAAAGGTGTCTCGCGGAGGATATAGATCTCGTGGTTGACGAGATAATCGTAGAAATCGTTGTGCCAGAGTGTGCTCCGGTCCTCGCTATCTCCCTCGTTCACGGGGCACGCCGCGACGCGGACTAGGCCCGATGGGCCCACGCCGGAGTTGCGCCACAGTTCAATCACCTCGCGTCGCTCCGCTTCCTCCAAGCCCGCCCACCAGCCATCGACCGCCTTCTGGCCGAAGTCGGTCAGTGCCTCGTGTAGAAGTGGGGGAATGGGGGTGATGGTCATGGAATAGGGCATAAGGGGGTGATTTGAGGCGTTGCGGGGGCTGATTCGAACAGAGCCCCTCTACCTATAGGGGCCGATCGCGCAGATCTCGGGCGCATCGGAGGCACCCACGTTACGGACATGCGCCCGTCGGGGCACTCGGAGCCTTTTCAAAGCCCATCCGCAGATGACCCCGCACAACCCCGGCCAACCCCGGATTATCCCGGAAATAGAGGAGGATGTGGCGCCACCGCCCCGCCGCCTCCTTGTCCGAGAATGTAAAAAAATCCGTTCCTTACTCATCCTTCATCACCTTTCTTTAAATTCCACCTTCACCCGTCCAACCCAACCGCTCTCGACTCTACTATACCTTCGGCGGGCTCTCGTGTCATCCCCTCCATTCCGTCCATTCCGTCCATTCCAAAAAAAAACTCTGGCCGGGGCAGCTTGGTTGGTCGTTCTTCGCCTCGCTTAGGACGCTGGAGGCGCTGAAGAAGCGTATTTCGATCCGCCTTCATCCATCATCCACGTCCCTCCGCTGCCGGCCGCCCCGGGTGTTGCGCTTCACCGGACCTCGTGACGTTATGGCTCCGCCGTTCGTCTAGCCGGAAGCCCACCTGCCCCCACCCATGAAACACCTTCGCCTCATTGCTACCTTAGCCCTCTTAACACCTGCGTTGGAATGCGCCGCCTTGGACTGGCCACAATGGCGCGGGCCCACCCGCTCCGGCGTTTCGGGTGAAACGGGGCTGCTTAAAGCATGGCCGGCAGACGGTCCCAAGCGCCTCTGGCTGTTTGAAAATGCCGGCGCCGGATATTCGGCTCCGGCCATCGTAGCCGGAAAATACTATGCGCTGGGCACGCGCGACGGCAGCGAAATCCTGCTCGTCTTGGATGCGACGACCGGTCGGGAACTCTGGACGGTGAAATTAAGCTCCGTCCACGATGACGATCGCGGAGACGGCCCGCGCGGAACGCCGACTGTTGAGGGTGATCGCGCGTATTCCATGACCGGGCCGGGCAACCTCGTGTGTGTGAATCTCACCGATCGCAAGGTGCAATGGGAGGTGAAGATGACCGATCTGGGCGGCCGGGTGCCGAAGTGGGGTTACAGCGAATCCGTCTTGGTCGACGGCGACCAGGTCGTATGCACCCCGGGTGGAGGGAAAGGGGCGATTGCGGCTTTCGACAAGCTCACCGGCAAACTGCGCTGGCAGTCGAAGGAGTTCACCGATCCTGCCCACTACTCCTCCGTGGTGGTGGCGACCATCCATGGCGCGCCGCAGTACATTCAACGCACGGAGAAAAGCGTCGTGGGCATTTCGCCCAAAGACGGAGCGCTCCTCTGGCATGCCGACTTTGCCGGCCGGGTAGCCGTCGTTCCCACCCCCATCGTGCGCGGGAATGAGGTTTACGTCACGGCGGGCTACGGCGCGGGGAGCAAACTCTTCCGCATCGAGGCGGGTAACAAGGTGACGACGGTCTATGAAAACAAAGTGATGAAGAACCATCATGGCGGCGTCGTGCTCGTGGGCGATCACCTCTACGGCCACAACGACGTGGCTTGGATCTGCCAGGACTTCAAAACGGGTGAGCAAGTCTGGAGCGACAAAGGACCGGGCAAAGGTGCCGTCGCCACCGCAGACGGCATGCTTTACTGCCTGGACGAGACCAACGGCAATGTCGTGCTCGTCGAAGCGTCACCCAAAGGTTGGACGGAGCGCGGTCGTTTTAAACTCGATCCGCAGACCAAGGTTCGGAGCCCGCGCGGTGGCATCTGGACCCATCCCGTGATCAGCCACGGCAAGCTCTACCTGCGCGACCAGGACTTGATTTCGTGCTACGACATCAAGCGATGAGCTGAGCGCGCGGTCGCCCCCTTGCGAGAGTGGGGGCTCTTGACCTGCGAGGCACCAGAGCGCGCGACGATATTCTTCGCCGCCGTGGTGAGAGCCGCGCGGACCGTCGTTTTCGTCGCGAAGGGGAGATGCACGTTAGTACAGCCTTGCCGGCCCCAGGCGCCGCTGCACGGCGTGAAGGCCTTCGGCGCCTTTTTAATAAACGCGCTCTGCTGCTCCGGCGTGAGCTTCACCATGCCCCAGCTCTCGTCTGGCACACCCAGCGAGGCAAAGATCTTTCCGGCCACACGAAATCGGGGTGATTCATATGCGCCGCCTCGCTTGCCGCGGGGATTGCCAGCGCGAGGGTGCGAAAGTCATCGGCCGTCATGGCATTTTCTTCTCTCCGCAGGCGGCGCAGAAGGTCTGCCGTAGAGGCTGATGCGGTGATGCTTTCAGCCGGTCAGCTGCCTTCAGCTTTTCCAGCGCACGTCCTTGATTTCGACGATCGTGCCTTTGGCGTCGAAGCGGATATTCATATCGTACGGTCCCTGCCCCTCGGAGTCCCGGAGATAGACGCCGATGTAGAGTTCGTAGTGTTTCTCCACCTCGGACCACCTGATCTCGCCGCGGGCGACCAGGCCCGGGTAATCGAAAACGGACGATCCCGCCAGGATGAGCTTCCGGAGGCGGGGGACGATGTCCTTTGCTTTTTGCACGAACTCCTCCGCTTGCTTGAGCTCCGCCGGCGACCTGTGTTTGGGCGCACTGAACTCAGAGTCGGTGGCCACAACGATCGCACGCGCCTCGCGCAGGATATGCTGCGGTGGGAGCTCCTCGAGCAACTTGGCAGCCTCGGCTATCGTGCCGGGTGCAGGCGCGGCAAAAGAGGCTGCCGCGCAGAGGAGAAAAAGGAGCAGGGTGCGCATCGAACGATCCAGGGTCGGAAAGCGGGGATGGCTTGGTCCTGAAGGGCGTTTCGCGAGCTACCGCGGCTACTTCTTAAACACCATGAACGCGGTGCCGATCAGGCCCACGATCCAGAGGACGAGAATCAGGAGCGGCGAGTAATTTCCCTTTTCCAAGGCGGTAAGGGAATTCTGGATACCCATGCGGCCGTAGATGCCGAAGCCAAACACGCTGGCGGGGCCGGCGATCACCGTGAAGATGATGAAGCGAAAGAGGAAATTATAGGACTTCTTCTCCTCGTACTCTGAGTCGTCGTTGTCAGCGCTCATCGGATGTGCGGGCGTACGCTAAAAGGGCATTCGCGTGGGCGGCGAGGGCGAAAATATACGACTAAGTCGCGGACGGGAAAGCGACTGCGCAATGAAGGAGGAAGTGCGGGGAAGGGGATCGAGACCAACGAATGCCCAATGACGAACGCCCAATGCCCAATGACGAAGTCCCGCCGGCCTATTCGACATTAGACATTCGTCATTCCGCCCCTCCCTTGCAGCGCCGTCTTCCCGCCTCAAAAATCCGTCGTCATCGTCAGACGATAGGAGCGCGGCTCGCCCCAGGACCCGGTGGCGGTGCCGGTGGAGCGGAAATACTCCTTGTCGAAGACATTGCTCACGTTGACCGCGAAGGAGGTGCGCTTCTTCAGGATGATCGTGTTATAGCCCGCGCGGAGTGAATAGAGCGTGTAGGCCGGCGACCACAGATTGGTGGGCGGCGTGGCGGCTACGCCGTCAAGATCGGCGGCACCGCGGTAAGTGCGGAGGCGGTAGTTGAGACCGCCGCCAAAGGAGAAGCCGCGCAGCGCACCTTGGTTAAAGGTGTAGTTGGTGAAGAAATTGGCGCGCTCCTTGGTGTAGCCGCCAAGCGGCACGCCCTCGGGAAAGGTGAGGAGAAACGCGTCAAGCAGCGGCGTCGGGCGATTCATTGCCTTGGCCTCTGCCTGGAAGCCGTGGAGGAGCGGCGCGCGTTCTTCGGAGACGACCTTGTTGGTCGCGAAGTTCAAGGTCGCGCGCCAGTTGCGGGTGATGTTGGTCAACACCTCGAATTCATAGCCCTTGGTCGTCGTGGTTTGGTAATCCTGGCCGGTGGGCAGGAAGGTGTCGGGGAAGATGGCGGAGAGCTCATCCTCGACGGTCACATCGGGGTTGAAGTTGAAGCGGTCGTTGGGCCGGAAGTTGTTGTAGTGCACGGCGGAGAATTCGATGCGGTGCATGCCGTTCCGGTCCTTGAGGAGGCTGAGGCGGGCGGAGATGTCCTCGCCCTCGCCGACGCCGATGCCCTGGCGCTCGCCGACGCGGTGGGTGAGATTGCCCTCGCCCGCGGAAATGCGGAAGGACTGCGCCCAATTGTAACCGATGGCAAAGGCGTCGTTGAAGCGGACGATCGCGCCGGCATTGGCGCCGTCGACGCGCACGTTGACGAAGGAGGGATTGGGCGCGAAGGCGCCGGGGATCTCGTCGATGATCCATTGATCCTTGAGCGGGCGGACCGCGCCCACCGTGGTCTTCATATTGAAGCGGTCTTCGCGATAGCCGAGGTGGGTGAAGAGGTGCTCCTTGAACCAGCTGCCCGAGGCGCCGACGCCCCACGAGGGCGTGTAGAAGCGGCGGTCGATGTGATTGCCCGCGGCGGGCACGACGTTGGAGAGGTCGGGATACCACGCGGAGAGGCCCGGGACGGGGCCTATGTCGCTACTACCTTCGAGGCCATCGCGGTTGAAATAATAGCGGCGGATAAACCGGTTGTTCGTGAAAAGCGTGCGGTTGGCGGTGAACGCGGCCTGCGTGATCGCCATGTTGGGCTGCGCACCGGCCCACGCGGTCGTGGTGTGGTCGACGTACTCTCCCCACTTGGGCTTCTTGGCTCCAGGGATATCCTGGTGCTGCTGAAGATTGACCATGAAGGCCTGTTTAGTCCACGAGGTCTTCAGATCGTAGATCGCCGAGAAACGCATGTCTCGGATGATGTTTCCCTGAATGGAGCGGGTGCGGAAGTACTCGCTGTAGAGTTCGTTGAAGTAGGGATTAGGTGCGCCGCCCGGGAGGGTGGCATTGCGGTCGCGGAAGATATTGCGCCCGACGGCCACGCCATATTGGTCGATTTTCCGGTTGTAGAAATTGCCCGTGATCTGGATGAGCAGGTTCTGCCCGATGCGCTGTTCGGCCTCGAGCGTGATGGACTGGAGCTGATTGAAGCTGCGTGAATTCGGTCCGGCGGAATGGAACTCCTTTGGCAGGATGGAGGGATCGGCGATCGCGACGCCGGTGCCCGTGCTGTTGACGCGACCGGTGGCCAGGGCTCGGTAGGTGAGCGCGGCGGCAGGCACGTAAATATAGCCGCCGGCGGCGACGATGGCGGTTGTTCCCGGTCGTGAGAAGGCGTCGACGAAGAGCCCCTGCGAGTTGACGAAGTCGGCCTCGCTGTGCTCGGCCATC
>JAZKEV010000397.1:12241-15237 GCA_040386765.1 Verrucomicrobiota bacterium
ACGGCTGATACGTCACGGCAGCGTAGATGCCGCGGGAATCGCGTTTCACGTTGTCGATCCACGATTCGTTGTAGGTCTTCATCGCCGCGACGCGCACGGCCAGCTTTTGGGGGATGATCCGGCGGTTGATGTCGATCTCGGCGCGGCGAAATTCGTGCGAACCGAACATGAGCTTCAGCCGCGTGATATCGCGCGTGAAGAGGCCGCGCTTCGTGATCTGGTTTTGCGCGCCGCCGACGTCGGCCTCGCCGTAGAGGAAGGCATTCGGGCCGCGGAGCAGCTCGATCTTTTCGGTGCTGTAGGAATCCATCGCCGAAAACCAGATCCAGCCATTGCGCAGGGCGTAGGCATTGGGGATGCCGCGGAGGACGACGCGGCTTTCGACCTGGGCATTGGGCTCGGGGTTGCCTTCGCCGGAGACAAACCAGTTGGCCATCTCATCCATCGAGGTGGCGCCGATATCCTCGAGGAACTGGGCGTTGAGGATCGAAATGGAGTTGGAGACATTCTTCAGCTCCTGCACGGTGCGCATGCCGGAGGTGGTCTGCATCGACTCGTAGCCGATGTCCTGCTCCTCGCGAACGGTGAAGGTGGAAAGGGTGATCGCCTCCTGCCCACTCGCGGCGCGATTGGCGGCAGTGGCGGGCGCGGGTGGCGTAGCCGCTGCGGTCGGCGAAGGGGCAGGCGCGGTCTGCGCGACGAGGGGCGGCGCGAGCGTCAGGAGCGATGCGAGTATGCCGGCAAGGCCGGCATAGAGGCGGGGAAGGTGGAGGCGGGAGCGGAGGTTCACTTGGAGGAGGTGTAGTCTGCGGAGGTGCTGAACGGCTGAGAAAAGAACGGCGCCGCACGAGTCAGGCGTGGCGCGAAGACGCCATAGCACGAAACGTGCTCAGGGGTTGCCACGATAGTCTTTTGGCGGCCCGTCGGTTCAAGAGTGAACTAAGTGAATAAATAGTTACCCGCCGATGTTCGTCCTGAGTTTAGCTGGTTTTGTTGTAGGAGCGGCTTTACGCCGCGACCGGAAGAAGGCCGAGGCCCCGCTCGCGTGGTAGGCAGCCAGCTGGCTGGCGCTGGTCCGTAGTCGGATGAACTGGTAGCGGCGGTCGTCCGGCCGCCATCTGCGAAGGCTGGCAGGCTCCTAAAGATTTCACGACTCACGCCGGCTACGTTCAATCCCTCAATCCCTCCCTGCCTAAAACCGCCTCGCGGTCGCGAGCCACACTTGGGCTGGCGCAGCGTGCCGCGATCCGTTGGGCTCATGCGATGCCACGTGAGTTCTCCCCCGCGACCCGGCCGACGATGTACTTTATCGGCGTCACGACGCGCAGCTCGTCGATCACGCCGGTGTTTCCGCGCTGGGCGGAGCGGCTGGGGCTCGGTGACGTGGAGCTGTGCGGCTGGGATTTCCCGCTGCACGATGCGCCGGAAAATTATCGCGCGGCGATCGAGTTCATCAAGCGCGACCCGCTCTCGCTTGGGGCGCTCGTGACGACGCACAAGATCGATGTCTTCACGGCGTGCCGCGATCTCTTCGATGTGGTCGATCCGCTTACAGTGTCGCTGGGCGAGGTCTCGAGCATTTTCAAACGCGCGGGCCGCCTCCACGGTCGCGCGATCGACACAGTGCCCAACCGGCTGGCGCTGGAGGCCTTTCTCCCGCGCGACCACTGGCGGTCGGGTGGGGACGCGTTGGTCCTGGGCGCGGGCGGGGCAGGGACCTCGCTCGTCTGGACGCTGAATCACCCCCAGGCTGGCCGCGGGCGCCCGCGGCGGATTCATCTCGTCGATCGCTCCGCCGCGCGGCTCGAGCATGTGCGTAAGCTGCACGCCACATTTGCCGACGCTGTGCCGTTGGAGTGCCAGGTTGTGTCGAGCGCGGCCGAGGCGGATGCCCTCCTTGCCCGCCTGCCGCCCGCCTCACTCATAGCCAATGCCACCGGCGCCGGCAAGGATACCCCGGGCTCGCCACTGACGGATGCGGCGGTGTTTCCTGAGCGCGGGGTCGTGTGGGAATTCAACTACCGCGGCGAACTGCTCTTTCTCACGCAGGCGCGACGGCAGGCTGAGGCGCGCAACCTACAGGTGGTCGATGGCTGGGTGTATTTCCTGCACGGGTGGACGCGCACGATGGCCGATGTCTTCGACCGCGACTTACCGACGAGCGGCCCGCTCTTCGATGAGCTCGGACGGCTTGCAGCCGTGACGCGCTGACGCGAGACTCCCGAAAACTGAAGCCCTCTTAAAACCGAACCCTCTTTCTTATGCATCGCCGCGATTTCCTCACCCACACCGCCGGGGCCGTGGCCGCCGGTTCGATTCTCCCTTCGCTTGCTTTCGCGCAGGCCGCCGCGCCTGCCGCCAACGCCGCGAAAGCGACCCCCGCCGCCGCGAGCCCCTACGCGCCCGGCCCGATGCCAAAGCCCGTCGTAAAGCCGGGCGAGTTTGTCTTTGCCGCGGCGCACTTCGATCACGGTCACCTCACCGGCCAGTGCAGCGCGCTGATCGCGGCGGGCGCCACGCTCAAGTGGATCTACGAGCCCGACGAGAAGAAGCGCGCGGATTTCCTGAAACGCTTCAAGCAGGCGAAGGCCGCGCGTTCGCTCGACGAGATCCTGAACGATCCGGAAGTGAAACTGCTCACCGCCGCCGCCGTGACCTCCGAGCGCGGCGCGCTCGGCTGCCGCGCGATGGAGGCGGGGAAGGATTATTTCACGGACAAGGCGCCCTTCACCACGCTCGAGCAGCTCGATCAGGCCAGGGCCGTCACGGCTAAAACGGGCAAAAAATACATGGTCTACTACGGCGAGCGGCTGACTTCGGAGGCGGGCATGTTTGCCACCGATCTCGTGCGCGATGGCGTGATCGGGCGCGTGGTGCAGGTGCTCGGCCTCGGGCCCCACCGGCTCGGCAAGGCCTCGCGGCCGAAGTGGTTTTTCGAGCGCGCGAAGTACGGCGGCATCCTCTGCGATATCGGCAGCCACCAGTGCGAGCAGTAT
>JAZKEV010000397.1:15247-24262 GCA_040386765.1 Verrucomicrobiota bacterium
CGAAAGACGCGACCGTGGTCAGTGCGGCGGTGGGTAACTTTGCCAATGCCGACACGCCTGAGTTCGAAGATTTCGGCGAGGCTTCGTTTGTCGGCGACAACGGCTCGACGAACCAGTTTCGCGTCGACTGGTTCACGCCCGCGGGCCTGCGCACGTGGGGCGATGGGCGCACCTTCATCCTTGGCACCAAGGGCTACATCGAACTGCGGAAGTACCTCGATGTAGGCCGCGAAAAGTCCGGCGACCACGTGTACCTCGTCGACGACAAGGGCGAGTATCACCTCCACGTCGATGGCCAGGTGGGCTACCGTTTCTTCGGCGAGTTCATCCTCGATTGCCTCAACCGCACCGAGAAGGCGATGACGCAGGTCCACGCCTTCAAGGCGGCGGAGCTCTGCCTCAAGGCGCAGGCGGCGGCGCGGCGCTTGACCTGATCGACCCGATTGAAAGGGTAGGTTGTAAACCGGACCTCTGAATTGCGGTCTACCCTGCGATCCCCAATGCAAACGCGAATCACCTCCGAGGAAATCCTCGCCGCCGCCCGGCTGCTGGCGAAACACGAACGTGGCCAGGCCGCCATGCGCTGTCTCGCCGACGCCCTGGCGAGAAACGAGCTCGATCTCGATCTGCTCGATCAGCGGGCCTTCCTCGCCCTCCTGGGCGGAGCCTGGAAGGGCCAGGGCGAGGCTGTGACGGCTGCAATCCGCGAGACGCTCGGGAAGTAAGAGGGTAGCGTTCCTAGCGTAGCGCGGAGCTTTGGCCCGCGTTTCGAATACCCTGGGTGCCTCGAAGCGCCTCGTATCTCCGGCGTAGGCCAGGCGCGGGCTGAAGCCCAGCGCACCGCGCACCGTGCTGGCCGGCCGGTTGAGCGCGAGTACACCACTCACCGGTTTCCATTATAGGAAAAGGGTGAGTTTTGGTTACCGTTCAGGCCTACTGCGCCTTGACGCGGGAACCCTTTGGGCCATGGTCGTTTCTGACCAAATTATCAGCCGTCGGTAGTTGAGTCGGCGAACCCCTTCGCTTCCCAAATATCGGCGCCGCCAGACACACCCCGTCTGCACGGTCTGTTAGTTCCAAGTCAGTTTCCCCAGTTACACCCAGCGTATATCCCCCGCGTTGGCCGCGAGTGCGCCCTGCGAAGTGCGCTTGCACACCCCAGCTCGCGCGGTGGAGCCCATCCCCCCATGAAATCCCACCCCGTTAGATCGGTCCTGCTTACCCCGATCCTTTTACTCGGCGGCGCATCCGCCGGCTTGGCGCAGGCGGTGAGCGATGACAAAAAACCGGCCCCGGTCGTGACGGAGGGCGAGACGATCGAGCTCTCGCCCTTTCTCGTGCAGGTGAACACCGATCAAGGCTACTATGCCTCGCAGACGCTGGCCGGTGGCCGCCTGCGGCAGGATATCAAGGATATCGGCACGTCGATCCAAGTCGTGACGAAGGAGTTTCTGGACGACCTCTCGGTCACGGGCATTGAAGACCTGCTCCAGTATACCACCGGCACGGAAGTCGGCGGCATCACCGGCAACTTCATGGGCGCGGCGGACAACGCCGGCGGCGAGACGAGCACCGGCGAGTCGCGGCGCAATCCCGACGGCACCTCGCGCGTTCGCGGGCTCGCGGCGCCCGATCGCTCGCGCAATTTCTTCAAGACCGACATCGCCTTCGACTCCTACAATACCGACCGCATCGACATTAATCGCGGCGCGAACTCCTTCCTCTTCGGCCTCGGTTCGCCGGCCGGCCTGATCAACAACGGCCTGATCAAGGCGCGGTTTCGCGATACGAACGAAATCAGCACCCGCATCGGCAGCGGCGGCAAGAACCCCTCGTATCGCGGCTCCTTCAACTTGAACCGCGTCCTCATCAAGGACAAGGTGGCCGTCTTCGGCGCCGTGTTGATGGACCGCACCCAGTACCGGCAGGAGCCGACCTACAAGGACGACGACCGGCAGTACGCGACGATCACCTTCCGCCCCTTCAAGAACGCCGACACCGTGATCACGGCGCACGTGGAAAACGGCCGCATCCGCGGCACCGCGCCCGATGTGCTCCTGCCGCAGTCGAACCTGGGCACCTTCATCAACGATCCCGCCAACGCGCGCGTTTCGATCAATGCCTACGGCAACCTCCAGCGCTTCGCGCACGTCGAAGGCCCCACGCAGGCGCAGTGGAATGCGCTCTCCGCCGAGGAGAAGCTGAAGTACCGCGTGCGCGAGACGCCGAACGCGAGCAGCCTCTCCAACGCCAACTGGGGCAACGGCGCGTACGGCCTCGTCTTCGACGGCACCAATGGGAAGCTGCCGGCCTTTGCCTACACCGACCAGTACCGCGCGGCGGACTACATCGCGGGCGATCCCTTCTTCGGACCGGGCCGCACGACCAAGGGCGGGCCCTTCAACGTCTATCACGGCAACCTCTCGGAAATCGGCGGCGTCGGCTGGCTCGACCAGGGCTTCACCAACCTGGACACTTTCGACTTCAGCAAATCGAATCTCGGCTGGGACAACGACTACTACACGCGCGATTTCGTAAACTATAACGTCGCCCTCGAGCAGGTGCTCTTCAAGGGCAAGGCGGGCTTCGAGATCGCGCTCGATTATCAGGATCTGTTCAAGCGTGACTTCGTGGCCTTCAACGGGCCCAACGCCGAAATCGTCTTCGATATCAACGAGACGCTCTGGCTGCCCACCGATCCCAATTACCGCACCTCCGGCGTGGTCGCCCCGATGCCCAATCCCAACTACGGGCGGCCCTTTGTGCTCACGAAGCCGAGCAGCCGCACGACGGACACGCAGCGCGAGGCCGGGCGCTTCACCGCCTTCGCGAAGTTCAATTTCGAAGAGAAGGCCGAGGGCCGCTGGTTCCGCCGTTTCGTGGGTAACCACACCATCACCGGCATGGCGGACAAATCGCAGTTCGATGAGAAGGTGGTGAATTACAACCTCACGTCGTTTGGCGATCCCGAGCCCGCCCTGCACATCGGTCCGCCCAATGCCCGGCAGTCGAGCAATGCGCCGCGAAATGTCCCGCTCTTCTCTTACATTGGGCCGCAGCAACTGCAGGCGTTCACCGATCCGAATTTCGGCGTCGCGGACTTCGTGCTCACGCCCGCGAAGTACACGCTGCGCCCGCCGCCGGATTACTCCATTCGCAAGCTGAGCTGGAATCTCGGACCCGATGCGAACAACTCGAACTTTGGGCTCGATTCACGCGTGAACGGCAACGAGGGCTTCGTCTTCGGCAACTTCACGCCGTATGAGGTGCCCAACAAGAACTACCGGCTGCAGCGCACCAAGGTCACCTCGTACGCGCTGAATACGCAGTCCTTCTTCTGGGAGCACCTGCTCGTGGTTAATTTCGGCTATCGCCACGATGTGGTGAAGACCCAGCTCAATACCGAGGCGCCGATTGTCGGGCTCGACGAGATCTCCGACGTATCGCCCGAGGGCTTCCGGCTCGAGAATGGCACCTCGACCCAGATCAAGAGCGACATCGCCGGCTACGGCGGCGTGCTCAACTGGCCGAACCAATGGATTCGCCTGCCATGGGGCGTGAAGGCCTCGCTGCACTACAACACGAGCGAAAATTTCGTGCCCGCGACCGACCGCGTGGATGCCGCCCGCCGTCCGGTTCCGTCGCCCTCCGGCACGAGCAAGGACTGGGGCATCACGCTCAGCACCGCCGACAACAAGCTCAACGCGCGTTTCAATTGGTTTACGTCCAAGATCATCGGCGCGACCTCCAACGTCTCCGAGCTCTTCAACCAGACCAACACGAATATCTTCAATCACTACGGCAATCTGAACCGCGACATCATGCGGTACGATGCCAACGGCGACGGCCGGATCGACGACTCCTTCTACAACGAAGTGCCGATCGATCCCGCGACCGGGCTCACGCCCGAGGGGCTGAACCGCGATCAGGCGATTGCGCAATTGTTTCCCGGCTTCGGCCGCCTGCGGGCTGCGCGCGATAGCATCGCGCCGCACCTCACCGACGAACTTCGCACCGCCTACAACTATCGCATGCAGCCGGACGGGACGTCGCAGACTCAGTTTGCCGGCAACATTACCGATACGAACGACATCGAGTCGAAGGGCTTCGAGGCGGAGATCGTTTTCAATCCTACGCGCGCGTGGCGGCTCGCCTTCAACGCCGCGCGCCAGGAGACGATCAATACCAACATCGCGCCCGCGCTCACCAAGCTCCTCGAAAACACCTGGCTTCCGCACCTCGCGCAATTCGGCAATCTCGATTGGGACAACCCCGCGCAACCCGTCGCGGGCAACACCGTGGTGCAGCAGGTGAACGACCGCCTGCTCGACTACTACGCAACGAAAGGGCAGGAGGGCCGCCCGCAGGCCGAGCAGCGCAAGTGGCGCTTCAATCTCATCACGCGCTACCAGATCGGCGAGGGCAAGCTGCGCGGCTTCTCCATCGGCGGGGCCGCGCGCTGGGAGGATCGCTACGCCGGCGGCTATCCGATCATCAACGATCCGCGCGGCATCATCCTCCCCGATATCTATAACCCGTATCGTGTAGACTCGGAGCTGAGCTACGACCTGACCTTCGGCTATCGCCGCCGCATCTTCGGCAACCGCGACTGGACCGCGCAGCTTAACATCCGCAATCTGCAAAACCTGTCAGGCGACGAAGTCACCGCCGTGCGTTTCCAGCCCGATGGCTCGGTCGCCCGCGTGCGCTACGACCCCCCGCTGCAGATCTTCCTCACGAATACGGTGAAGTTCTGAGCGAGCGCCTGTAAGGGTAAAGCCGCAGCGGGTAGCGGCGGTCGCCCGACCTCCGTCCGGGAGAGTTCGCGCGCGCGCAGCGTTAAGGACGACATGGCGCGGCGGGACTTAAGTCCTACCTATTTCAGTGTCATGAGGAGATGGGGTAAAGCCCTCGTGCTTTACGATCCGGTTTCGGGCCATTCTTCTTGGCGTCGGTGCGGCACCCGCATGCATGCGAATCCCCATGCGCATAAAATTTCACGACGTTTACCCATTCGTCACGGGAGCGTAAGAGTTCTCGCTTGCCACCTGTTTGGTTACTTCAATTCCTTCCGACCTGTCCCCGACATTCCGTTGCGTTATGACTGACGCTTCGGCTGGCCCCCTCCAGGACCAGAGCCCGATCACCCTAATACTGCTGCTGCCATGTACCCGACTACCCTTTCGTCTTTGCGCGTTTTCTTATTTGCCGCGCTGGCCCTCTGTGCCGCCACCCTGCGCGCAGCGGAGGCCGGCTCGATCTCCGGCAACGTGAACAATTCCGCGTCGGGCAACATGCTGGAGGGCGTGCGGGTCACGATCCCGTCGCTCGGCCTCACGGCGCTCACCGACAACACCGGCCGCTACGTCTTTCCCTCGGTGCCCCCGGGCGCGCATGAGATTTCGGCCAGCTACATCGGCCTCGATACCCAGAAGGTCTCGGTGAACATCACCACCGGCCAGCGCGCCGTGCGGGATTTCGAGATGACTTCGGGTATCTACCAGCTGACCGCGTTCAAGGTCACCGGCGAGCGCGAGGGTGGGGCCGCGGCCATCACCGAGAAGCGCAATGCCGACAACGTGAAGGACGTCGTCGCGATGGATTCCTTTGGCAACCTGCCCAACATGAGTGCGGGCGAGGTCGTGATGCGCCTGCCGGGCGTCGCCGGCAGCCCCACGGACGAGGGCCTCAACTACAAGTTCAACATGCGCGGCATGGGCCCCGAGCTGAACACCGTCACCGTCGACGGCGGTCTCCTGCCGAGCCTCGGTGCCAGCCGCGCCTTCGAGATGCAGAGCATCACCGGCACGATGTTCGAGGCGCTCGAACTCATCAAGGGTCACACGCCGGACAAGGGCGCCGACTCGCTCGGTGGCACGGTAAATCTCAAGACCCGCTCGCCCCTCTCGATGCGCGAGAAGCGCCGCACCAACTATAGCTTCACGACCCGCGTCGCGCCGTCGTTTCTCGAGCAGACGCCGCTGCGCGAAGATCATCGCGCCCATCCGCTCGTGACGCTCTCGCACCAGGAGGTTTTTGATATCTTCGGCGGCCACAAGAATCTCGGTATCGCGCTCAATATCTTTTACAGCGAAAACGCCGTCGGCGGCGCCGCCGTGTTGATGGATTACCAGAACACGATGGCTCCTAGCGCCTACATCTGGAACTACGCCACGTGGGAAAATATCAATAACCGCAAGCAGATGAGCCTGAGCCTCAAGACCGACTACCGTTGGTCGCCGTCGACGAAGTTCTCGGTCACGCTCACGGGTAACGATAATTTCGAGCGGCACCGCCGCCGTATCCAGATGCGAGCCTTCACGGGAAGCGCGACCGTCGTGCCGGCTAACAACACCGGCATCGTGCAGGGTGCGCACAGCGACAAGATCACGGTGGTCCGCCCGATCACCACCGTGGCCACGCCCGGCTTCCCCGCGGCTTCCGCGGCCAATTCCTCCAACATCGATATGCTGATGGATGGCCCGCTGAATTACTACGTGCGCATGCGGCGGATCGATCTTGGCGGCGAACACGACCTCGGCCGCTTGAAGATGGAGTACATGGCGGGCTACTCGCAAAGCCACCTGAACAATGGTCAGGGCACTGCCGGCCAGCTTACGATGCGCGTCCCCGGTGTGGGCTGGATCATCGATCGCACCCATTCGGATACGGAGCCCTCGTTTGTGCAGAATGGCGGGCCGGACATGTACAATCCCAACAACTACCGTCCGACTGCCAACGGCCTCACGAACACCAATAACCAGAGCGACCAGCGGCTGAAGCAACTGCGCTACGACGCCACCTACCAGATGCCCACCGAGCGGCAGCTGTTCTTCAAGGCCGGCTTCTCCTGGCGCGAGCAGATGGTCGGTCTGGAAGGCAACGACAATCACCGCTGGAGCTACGTCGGCACCGGCCCGCTTGAGCCCGATACGCAGTTCGTGAGCTGGGAAGAGACGAAGACCGGCCGCGACTTCCCCCGCTGGCAGTCGCACACCTTCATGAACGACCGCAAGCCGCGGAACCCCGCCTTGTGGAGCGAGGACCTCTATTATTACGAGTCGCAGAAATACATCTCCACGCGCAGCGCCACCGAGACGGCTTCGGCGCTTTATATGATGGCACGAGGCCGGCTCGGCACGGAAGGGTTGCTGGGCCGCACCGGTTATCTCACCGGCGTCCGGTGGGAGAAAACGGAGGTCGAGAGCTGGGGCTGGCGGCGCAATCGCGTGATCGCGACCGCGGCGCAGCAAGTGGCTGCCCCCCTCTTCTATGCCCAGCGCGACTACGCCGACAACTACATCGAGTACGATGGCGGTTACGACAAGGCCTTCCCCAGCGCTCACCTCTTCCACGACATCACGCCAAACCTTAAGATCCGTGGGAGCTTCTCGACCAGCTTCGGCCGCGCGCCGATTTCCAACTTCTTCCCGTCCATCGCGATTAATGAGACCACGCGGATCGTCACAATCAATAATGCGTCTCTCCGTCCGCAGACAGCCAAGAATTGGGATATCACTGGAGAGTACTATTTCGAGCCGGTGGGCAGCTTCACGGTCGGCTGGTTCCACAAGCGGATCAAGGATTTCATCATCACCGATCAGTATCTCCGCGACATCGAGGCAACCCCCGACAATGGTTATAATGGCGATTACGGCGGCTTCACCGAGCGTACCACGGTCAATGCTCCGTCCGTCGTCACAGAGGGTTGGGAGTTTGGCTATCAGCAGCAATTTACCTTCCTCCCCGGTCTGCTCAAGGGCACTGCTTTTTCGGCCAACTACACGTGGATCGATACGCACGGTCTCTACGAACCGGGAGTCTACATGAACAAGAAGCAGGTGCAGACCTTCATTCCCTATGTCGCCAATCTCACGCTCTCCTGGCGCTACGCAAAATTTAGCGCGCGCGTCCTGTACAACTTCACCGGCGAATACACGACGGACTACGATGCAAACCCGGCGCTGAACCTTTACCGCGAGTCTTTCAAGACGGTGAACGTCGGTATTTCCTACCAAGTGAAGCCATCGCTCCGCTTTAGCTTCGACGTCGCGAATCTCTTGAACGAGCCGCAGGTCTTCTTCCGTGGCTTCAAAGGTCGCACGCAACGCACGATCATGAATTTCGTGACCCTGACCGTGGGCGTAAATGGTCAGTTCTGAGGGTAGGGCGGCTTATTCTTAAGCCGCCGTGCCCTCGGCGTGCGAAAGCCCTGAGCCGCGCGTTGGGCGCTGTTTGGGAATGGGATTGTGCTATGTAGCGGCGGTCTATGACCGCCGACGAACCGGATGCTGCCATCGACCGGCGGTCATAGACCGCCGCTACAGCAATGCCCTGCATCGCATGCTTTCTCAAACAGTCCCAAGGATAACGTGCCTCACCGCACATACCGCCGGCGAAACGTCGTCGGCGTCGTCCCTTTCAGCGCGCGGAAACACCGATTGAAGTTGGCGAGATTGTTGAAGCCGCAGGCGTAGGCGATCTCGGCCACGCCAAGCTCCGTATCCATTAACTGGCGACACACCCGCCCGACGCGCAACTCGGTCACGTAGGCGACGAAGCTGCGGCCGAGCATCCGGCGAAACATCCGGACGAGCGTCGCCGGGCTCACGCCCGCGGCGCGGGCGACCTCGCGGAGCGCAAGCCCCGGCTCATTGTGCGCCTCGATGTAGGCGAGCGCGCGTTGCAGGCGGGCCTGCTGCGTGAGCGGCAGGTCGGGCGCAAAGCGCAGCGAGGTGAGGGGACGCGCCGGCGTGACCGCGAGTCGCGCGAGGATCTGCAGGAGCGCGATCCAAGCCTGGAGGCCGCGCAGCTTGAGCACGGCGCGCAGCTCGCGCTCCAGCCCGGCGACGGCCACCCCGCGGAAGTGCAGGCCGCGCGCGCTGCGGCTGAGCAGGCTGGCGACGTCCTTGAATTCGCCGAGGGCTCGGAGCGCAGAGGGGATAACCTCGGCGGTGAATTGCACCACGATGGCCCGATGCGCGCGCCCCACTGTCCGGCCCTCCGAGGCCCACG
>JAZKEV010000398.1:0-3756 GCA_040386765.1 Verrucomicrobiota bacterium
TCGCCGTGAGCGAGGTCGCCACGCTCACCGTGGCGCCTGTCACCACCAGCACCGATACGATGCTGGCCAATATCTCCACGCGCGCCGTCGTCGGGCGCGACTCCGCCGTCATGATCGTCGGCATCGTCGTCGGTGGCAGCACCCCGAAGAATGTCTTCATCCGCGCCGCCGGCCCCGCCTTGTCCTCCTTCGGCGTGGCGGGCGCCCTCGCCAATCCCACGATGCGCATCGTCAACGCCTCGAACGTGACGGTCGCCGAAAACGACAATTGGGAAACGCAGATCACGGGTACCACCTCCGCCACGATCCAAGCTACCGCGAGCCGGCTGGGCGCCTTCCAATTCCGCGCAGCCAGCCAGGATGCCGCCGTCCTCACCACGCTCTCGCCCGGCAACTACAACGCCATCGTCAGCGGCGTAAACAGCACCACGGGCATCGCCCTCGTCGAAGCCTACGACGCCGATCCTGACGCCGCCACCGCGCGCACCCGCAAGCTCGTCAATATCTCCACCCGCGGCCAGGTCAATACCGGCGACAACGTCCTCATCGCGGGTCTCGTCGTGACTGGCCCTGGCCCGCGCACGTATCTCATCCGCGCCGTCGGCCCCACGCTGCGGAAGAGCTTCGGCGTCAACGACGCCCTGCTCGATCCCTTCATGCAAATCTACCGGGGCGAAACGCTCCTGCGCGAGAATGACGATTGGGACACGCCCTCCAATGGCATGCCCGCCATCCGCCAAGCCGCGCAACGCGTCGGCGCCTTTGCGATCATGGAAGAGCGCGACACGGTGCTGCGCACCGGCCTTGACGCCGTGATGCTCATCACGCTCCAGCCCGGCAGCTACACGGCGAAGGTCAGCGGGTTTGAAGGGGCGACGGGCGTGGCGCTGATTGAGATCTACGAAATACCGTAAGCGGGAAAAACCCCAAACGCCAAAGGTCCAAACGCCAAAGAAATTTCAAGGAGCAGCCGCCTAGCGGATGCCTGACCAGCGGGGAAAATCCGGCAGTTCCGAGTCGGATTAGAAAAAGATTTTTTTGACCGCGGATTACACGGATGCAGCGGATACGCTAACGTGACGGTTTTGTTTATCCGCGTTATCGGCGTTATCCGCGGTCGGTAATCCGAGGGAGGGAAAGAGGCCACGGAGCCGATCACCTGGCAGCCCTCCGTGACCTCTGTGTCGTCTCCGTGCTCTCTGTGTCTATCGTCTCTTGCCGCTTCGTAATTGGTCTAATTTCCTTTGGCATTTGGAACTTTGGCGTTTGAGCTTTCGCCCTCGTGTCCGACTTCAAGCACTTCTTCGGCGTCGCCCCGTCCGACCAAAACGCTCTCGACCTCTTCGCCAACGAGTGGTCGTCGCAGCCGCCCGCGGCGCGTCCGGAGCTCAAGGCGGGCGTCACGCCGCTCTTCGACGATCCCCGCATCACGTGGGCCCACCACCGCCTGCACGAGATGGGTGTCACCCACGGCTTCGCCGGGCGCGACGTGCTTGAGCTCGGCCCGCTCGAAGCCGGGCACACCTATCTCGTCGACCGGCTCGAGGCCAAGTCGATCACCGCGGTCGAGGCCAATGCGCGCGCATATCTGAAGTGCCTTATCGCCAAGGAAATTTTCGGCATCACCCGCGCGCGTTTCCTCCTCGGCGACTGCCTGGAATACCTGCGCACCACGGACCGCCATTTCGAAGCCGGCATCGCCTGCGGCATTCTCTACCATCTCACCAATCCGGTGGAACTGCTCGAACTGCTCGCTCAGCGTTGCGATTCGCTCTTCCTCTGGACCGTTTTCTACGACGCCGACTTCGTCGCCAAGAACCCAGTCCCCGGCGCCAAGTTTTCCGAGGCCCTCCAGATGGAGCATGCGGGGTTCAAACACACCGTCCACCGCTTCAACTACGGCCCGTCGCTGGACTGGAAGGGTTTCTGCGGCGGTGGCGAGGTTTACAGTTACTGGATGGAGAAGGCCGAAATCATCGCGGCGCTCCAGCAGTTCGGCTTCAACGACTTCCGCACGGAGGAGCACCCCAATATCCACGGCAGTGCATTGATGCTGGCGGCGCGCAAGTAAGGGCGGCGCTCAAGGGGGACCGGCCGGGCCCGGCGGGTTTCTGCATATTTGACGTAGCTTTGGTCCGGCGTCATCGTCTTAACCCACACCTATGCGCCGCCGCGCCCTCATCCTTTCCGTTTTGGCCCTAAGCGCCGCGACTGCGACGATCGCCCCGGCGCAGAACCCGAAGTTCATCGAGGACCCTTTCAAGCCGGCTCCGTCCGCGGGCGGCGCGGCGCCCACTGCGCATGAGACGATCGAGTTCGCCGGCGTAAGCCAGCTCGGCAAGACGACTCATCTCATCTTTCTGGACAAGGTGGCGAAGAAAAGCCGTTGGGTCAAAGAGGGTGAAACTGTCGAAGGCATCTCCGTTTTGAAATACGATCCGCGCCTCGAACAGGTCGTGGTGAAGATCAACGGCGCCGAGAAAACGCTCTCGCTGCGCAAGGGTGCGGGGACGACCCATGCGCCGGGGCTGTCCGTGGTGCCGCTTCCGCCCGCCGCGGGTTTCAATATCGCTCCCCCGCCCGGTCCGCAGATGCCGCAAATAGCGCAAGCCCCGGTGCTGAATCCCATCGATCCTGCCGTGCAAGTCGGCACTCCGGCACCCGCGCCCGCTCAAGCCACCGAGCCCGCGGCGCCCCAGACTGCTCAAGCCAAGGCGGAGACCGAGGCGCGCATGCTTGTCAGCGATCTGCTCGAAATCGGCATGGCCCAGCGCAAAGCCTACGAAGAGGCGCAGCGCAAACAAGCTCCGGGCAACGAGCAGACTCCGCCGCCGCAGGCGCCGAAGTAAGGCTTTAAAAGCCCCTCCCCCCGACTGCTAAGAGTCAGTCGACGCCGATCATTTTGACCGCGAATAATGCAGATGTAGCGGAGGGTGTTCCGCACTTCGGTATTTATCCGCGCCATCCGCGTTATCCGCGGTCAAATTTTAAGGTGCTCGTGTCCCGCTATGGTAGGGCCCTTTCACAACTATCCAAGCGGACAGCAGCCTTTCTTGCTTCGCGCCTGTCGCGGTATTTTTAAAACGTTTTAAGTCGCCTACGCGCAAACGCCTCCGTCGCCGACGGCGGCTTTATGGCAATTCAATAGCGGATTCACTCCGCCCGCTTGTCATCCCGGGTGCGCGCAACTCCGCGTCGCAACGCACCTCACATCATGCTGTTTTTCTCGTTTCGCACTCTCGTCGTCAGCTCGCTTCTCTGCGTTTTCTCGCTCCACGCGCAACAGCCGTGGAGTTCCGTCACCGCTCCCACCAACGTCAGGCTCAACGCCATCGTGTATGGCGACGATCGCTTCGTCGCGGTCGGCGAAGGCGGCACCGTCGTTACCGGATCGGCAAACGGCACCAACTGGACCACGCGCTCCAGCGGCACTACGCGCACGCTCCGCGGGATTACCTACGCCACGTCGCTCAAGACCTTCGTCGCGGTCGGTGACGCCGGGACGATCCTCTCCTCGCCCGATGGCACCACCTGGACCCTTCGCGCCAGCGGCGTCGACCGGCAGCTCAACGACATCGCGTGGGCGCCGAAGCGCTTCGCGAATCCCAATGTCTTTATCGCCGTAAGCGAGCTGGGCGAAGCCCTGATCTCGTACGACCTCGTCAGCTGGACGAGCCGCAGCATCGCCAGGCAGGGCAACGTTCGCGGCGTTCCCATGCCGCTCCGCACCATCGCCGCCGTCGGCTCCGAACACTT
>JAZKEV010000398.1:3766-7493 GCA_040386765.1 Verrucomicrobiota bacterium
TACGACAACGCCCTCTATACCACCGAGGATGGCGGCGCCACGTTTACCACCCGCGAACTCTCCACCGAAGTCGGCGTGCGGACCATCGCCCGCATCGATGATACCGTCTATGCTGGTGGCGGCGGCGGCACTTCCCTCGCGGCGCGATCCAACGATGGCGGCGCCACGTGGGTCATCGATCGCGCGTTCAATCCCGACAACGGCATCCCGGGCGCCTTCATCAACGCCCTCGTCGGCTTCAACGGCGCGATCGTCGCCGCCGGGCACGACCAGCTCGTCGACGAGCACGGCCGTCCCTGGCGGACCACATCGCCAATCACGGGCATCCTCGACCTTGCCGCCAGTCCCGAATGCGTGGTGGCCGTCGGCGCCAATGGCATCGCCACCGCACCGCTCGATCCCGCGCTCTTCCTGGAGCACGACCTCGACACGACCCTGGTCGGCGGCACCGTGACCCTCGCCGCCGTGCAGCGTCATCCCCGCGCCGCTGCGACGCGCTCCAACCTGCAGTGGAGCTTCAACGGCCAGCCGATTCCCAACACCACCGACGTCCGCACCCTGCGGCTCGCCGAACCCGTGGGCGCACGAGCGGGCACGTATACCTTCACGGCCACGGCCGCATCCGGTGCCTCCCATAGCACGAGCATCACCCTCGATCCGCAGCCCGTCGCCGCTGCGCCGGGGCTCATCGATTCCAGTTTTCGCCCCACGCTCTCCACGGCTCCCACACACGTGCTCCCGCTGCCCGATGGCCGCGTGTACGTCGCCACCGGCAGCTCGCTGCTCCGCCTCACGGCGGATGGCTCCGTGGATGCTTCGTTCTCCGTCCGAGGCGTTACATTCACCGCGCCGATCCGCTCGCTCATCCTCGATGCGCGACAAAACCTCCTCGTCGGCGAGCGCGCCGACGCCGCGCCATCGGGTCGCACCGTACGGCTCCTGCCGGATGGGGCTCTCGATGCCACGTTTGCCGCCGACTTCCCCGCTTACGCTGGCAGTGAGGCGCCCATCCTTGCCGCCAATGCCCTGCTCACCCTCGAACGCCGGCCGATCGAAAGTCCCACCAGCGGCAACAACTTCACCGCCATCCTCCGTCGTTACTCGTCCGACGGCGTGCTGGATTCTTCCTTCGCCCCGGTCGAGTTGCTCTCGGCCTCTACCGCGCAGTATATCCACCTCAGCGACGTACCGGCGTTTAGCGGCCCGCGCACGCTCTCCACCATAGATGCCCAGGGGCGCATCTATCTCGCCGTGCAGCACAGCGAGCTCGATAACACCATCAGCCGCACCAGCGGCACCTCGCGGCTTTTCCGGCTGCTGCCCGATGGCACGCGCGACGCGAGCTTCACGCCGCGCGATGTCGGCCCGCTGCACTCGCTCGTGGCCACGACGGACGGCCTGCTCATCCGCATCCTCGATGAACGCTGGGGCCGGCCCTCCGGCTTCGTCACCATCGCCACGCTCGACCGCCTCCGCTTCGACGGCACGCCCGATCCCGCCTACCAATCCCGCTCGCGCCGCTACGACCTCGGCCCTCTCCCCACGGCCATGCTCGATCACAACTACGATGTGGCCGCAGTTTCCGGCGGCGCCTTCATCGCCCGCACACTGGGCCAGCACGGCCACTTCGGTTTCGTGCGTTTCGATGCTGAAGGAAAATTCGATCGCGACTTCAGCGCCGAGCTCGGCTCCGGGACGGAAGGGATCACGCAGGTGCATGCGCTCGCCGATGGCCGGCTCCTCGTCGCCGGCACCTTCCGCTCGCTCGCTGGCGTCGCCCAGCCTTTCCTCGTCCGCGTCACCCCCAGCCGGCAGGCCGCCACCCACTATCTCGCCAACGTCTCCGTGCGCTCCCGCGCGGCCTTCGGAGCCGACACGCTGATCGCCGGCTATACCACGAGCGGCGGCGAGACCAGCGTGCTCGCCCGTGCGGCTGGCCCGGCGTTGCGGCAATTCGGCGTGGCCAATGCGCTCTCCGATCCCGAGCTTGCGCTCTACGCCGGCACCGCGCCGATCTCCGGAAACGACGACTGGTCGCGCAACAACGCCGATTACATCGCAGCGACGGCCGAGCGCGTCGGCGCGTTTCCCTTTGCCGCTGGCAGTACGGACTCCGCCCTCTACACCACGAGCGCCTCGTCGCCCTTTACCGTGCAGGTGTCGGGCAAGGGCCTCGATGGCGTCGCTCTCGCCGAGCTCTATCACGCCAGCGCCGCTCCCACCGATGCGCGCTCCCCCCGCATCGGCAACCTCTCGGTGCGCAGCCGGGTCGTCACCGGCTCCGACCCGCTCATCGTGGGCTTCACGCTCAAGGGCACCGGCACGCGCAATGTCCTCATCCGCGCAGTCGGCCCCGGCCTCGATCGCTTTGGCGTCGAGCGTGCTCTGCCCGACACCGTCCTCTCCGTTTATCAAGGCGATACCGTCATCGCGCGCAACGACGACTGGGCTCCCGATAACGCTGTGAAAGCGGTCCTCGCGGAAGCCTTCGCCACGGTGGGCGCGTTTCCTTTGGACGCTCCCCTCAACGGCGTCGCGGTCGCTTCCAGCGGCGACTCAGCCTTGGTGCTCTCGCTGCCTCCCGGCAGCTACACCGCCCACGTCACCGGCAAAGGCACCGCCTTCGGTGTCGCCCTCGTGGAAGTCTACGAGATCCCTTGATTTATTTACTCCCGCCCGGCTTCGTCCCCCAGGCATACGCCCAGAAATCCAGCCGGCCCGCCACGTGCGTATCCACAAAACCGGCATGATCCACGAAAGCCTTCAGCTCCGGCTGCGTGGAACACTTCGAGATCTGCGCCGGCCGCCCCTTCGGGCTGAAGTTCTTCCGGCTCTCTTCAAACACCGCCCAGCCGGTGGGCGAGGAGATGTCCACGTTGTCGCAATAGAAACGCCCGCCCGGCTTCAGCACCCGCATCGCCTCGAGCACGTAGTTGTAGCGATCCCACTCCTCGAGATGCATGAACACCACGGTCGTGTAGACCACGTCGACCGACGCATCCGGAATAGGCTGCAAATCGTAGCCCGAGACCTCCTGGAGACGGGTATTGTGCAGGCCGAGCAGCCGCCGGCCCGCCAGCCGTAACATGTTCGCCGATACATCGCAGCCGATCCATTCTTTCACAAACGGCGACAAGATCCGCCCCACCCGGCCCACGCCGCACCCGATTTCCAAAAACACATCGTCCGGCTTTACCCCGACGGTCTCGCGCAGGATATCCGCCGTATCCTCGCCGTCCGCGTGAAACTTGTCCTCGTCGGTATAACCGGAGACGACGAGATACGCCTCTTTCTTCGACCCGGAGAGGCTGTTCCAGACGGATTTATAGTCGCCGCGCAATTGACTCATCAGGCCGACAGTGAACCTCAGGACGAAAATGAAAGGGAAGAGCAAAAACAGACTATCGCCGCCAAGCGGCGTCTACCTAAGGCCCGCCATTACTTTCACTTCCCCTTTGCCATGAAATTTCCAATCTTCGACCGATGCGGATTTTGATCTCAGGCATTTGTGGCTTTGTCGGAAGCACACTTGCGCGGGCATTTTCCGAGAGTGGCTCCGGCCACGAGCTTCTGGGTTTCGATAATTTCATCCGCCCCGGCAGCGAGACCAATCGCGCCGAGCTCAAGCGCCGCGGCGTTAAACTCTTCCACAGCGACCTGCGCTCCGCCAGCGACCTCGAGACGCTCCCGCCGGTCGATTGGGTGATCGATGCCGCCGCCAATCCGA
>JAZKEV010000398.1:7503-13049 GCA_040386765.1 Verrucomicrobiota bacterium
CGTGCTCGCCGGCGTGGATGGCAAGACCAGTTCGCGCCAGCTCATCGAGCACAACCTCGGCGGCACGGTGAACATGCTCGAGTTCTGCAAGCAGCACCGCGCGGGCTTCATCCTCCTCAGCACCAGCCGCGTCTACTCCATCGCTCCGCTTGCGGCGCTCGAAATCGTCTCGGAGAAGGACGCGTTTCGGCCCTCGCCCGTCGCCTCGCACCCGCCGGGGCTCACCGCCGCAGGAGTCTCGGAGATGTTCCCGACCATTGCCCCGATTTCGCTCTACGGCTCGACCAAGCTCGCCAGCGAAGCGCTCGCGCTCGAGTACGGCGAGACCTTCAATCTTCCCGTCTTCGTCAATCGCTGCGGCGTCCTTGCCGGAGCGGGGCAATTCGGCCGCGCCGACCAAGGCATCTTCGCCTACTGGATCAATGCGTGGCTGCAGCGGCGACCGCTCAAGTACATCGGCTTCGGCGGGAGCGGCCACCAGGTGCGCGACTGCCTGCACCCGCGCGACCTGATGCCCGCGCTCACGCAACAGCTCACGGCGCCCAAGCTGCCGGCAGCGGATCGCATCGCTAATTTCGCGGGCGGCGTGGAGTCCGCGATGTCGCTCAAGCAGCTCAGTGCCTGGTGCGCCGCGCAGCTCGGTGCGCACACCGTGGCCACCGACCTGACGCCGCGTCCCTTCGATATTCCGTGGATGGTGCTCGACTCCACCAAGGCCCAGCGGCTTTGGAACTGGCGCCCGCAAACTCCCACGCTGGTCGTGCTCGATGAGATCGCCGCGCATGCGCGCGCTCATCCCGACTGGCTCGATCTTTCAGCTCCCCTGTGACTCCGACGCCCTCCGCTCCGGCTCTCAAACTCTTCTCCGTCGTCATCCCCGCCCGCGACGAAGAGGAATCACTTCCCTCCACGGTCGAAGATATTTTCACGACCTTTACGGCCGCTGGCATCGCGCACGAGATCGTGGTCGTCGACGATGGCAGCCGCGACCGCACGTGGGAGGTGCTGCAGGGGCTCAAAACGAAATTCCCTTCGCTCGCGCCCACCCAAAACAAGAGTGGCGCGCACGGCTTCGGCCGCGCCGTGGTGTGGGGCCTCGACCAGAGCCGCGGCGATGCCGTCGTCATCATGATGGCCGACGCCTCCGACTCGCCCAATGACGCCGTCCGTTACTGGCAGATACTCAACGAGGGCTACGATTGCGCCTTCGGCAGCCGCTTCGTCGAGGGCGGCCAGGTGATCGACTACCCGCGAGTGAAACTCTTCGTCAACCGCCTCGCCAATTTCTTCGTCCGCATCGGTTTCAACCTTCCGCTCAACGACGTCACCAATGCCTTCAAGGCCTACCGCCGCACCGTCATCGACGGCTGCCGTCCGTTCCTCGCCCCGCATTTCAATCTCACCGTGGAGATTCCCCTGAAGGCGATCGTCCGCGGCTACACCTACACGATCACGCCCATCTCGTGGCAGAACCGCAAATTCGGCGTCGCCAAACTGAAGATCAAGGAAATGGGCAGCCGCTACTTTTTCATCTGCGCCTACGTGTGGCTGGAAAAGTATTTCAGCCGCGGGGACTATCGCCGGAGGTAAGCCCCAGATGGGTCGGGGTGCGCCGGCAAGCGTGCGCCTCTGTTCGTTGCTCGGGCAGTGCAGCTGTCCCCTTAACGCAACTAATTGATCAGTCGGTAGCTATCCGCTTGCCAGAGCCAGCCGTAACATTGATGCGCATTAGGCACAATTGGGCACTAGACCTGCGTCACAAGCTAAGAAACCCTGCTCGCACCCACTGCAAACCATGCACTCATCCCACTGCTCCAATCGAGGCACGATGACCGCGCGGCTCGTCCGCGTTATTACCTGTCTTATCGCGCTGGCCCTGGCGCCGCTCACATTCGCCCAAGGTCTCGTCTCCTCCGGCCTCACCGGCGTCGTGCGCGACCAAACCGGCAAGCCCGTTCCCGGCGCCACGCTCACCGCCACGCACGTGCCCACGGGCACCGCCTACAAGTCGGTCGCCTCCGACAATGGTCGTTACTACTTCCGCGGCCTCGTCGTCGGCGGGCCCTACACGCTCGCCACCAGCGCCGCCGGCATGAAGCCCGGGGAGACCACCGACATCGTCACGCAGCTCGGCCAGGACATCGACGTCAACGTCACCCTCGCCGCCGCCGATGTCGTCGTGATGGAAAAGTTTTCCGTCTTCGGCACCGGCACCGAGCTCGACTCCAGCGCCACCGGCGCAGGCTCGATCCTCACCCGCGAGGGCATCCTCAATCAGCCGACCGCCCAGCGCTCCTTTGCCGACATGGCCCGCACCAATGCGCAGGTCACCCTCCGCAATGTCTTCGGCGACCGCCAGGATGCCATGCTCACCGCCGTCGGCCAGAACAACCGCTTCAACTCCATCACGCTCGATGGCGCGCGTATCAACGACCAGTTCGGTCTCAACGCCTCGGGCCTCCAGTCGTTCTTCAATCCCCTCTCGCTCGAGACCGCCGAGCAGATCTCGGTCTCCGTCTCGCCCTACGATGTCCGCCAAAGCGGCTTCACCGGCGCGGCCATCAACGTTGTCACGCGCAGTGGCACCAACACCTTTCACGGCAGCCTCTATGGCTACTATACCGATGAGAAGTACGCCGATGCCGACGTGATCGGCGCCGGGGCCGGCACGCGCCCACCCGACGAGCGCAAGACGTGGGGCGCCACCCTCGGCGGCCCGCTCTGGAAGAACAAACTCTTCTTCTTCGGCAACTATGAGAAGACCGAGCGCACGCAGGTCGCCGCCGCACCCACCATGGTGCCCAATGCCGCGACCCTCTCCGCGATCGACAGCGCGATCGGCGCGATCCGCACCGCCTCCGGCAAGACCTTCGATGTCGGCAGCTTTGGCGGCGGCGGCGCCCTGATCACCGACGAGGAAAAGAAGCTCTACAAGGTCGACTGGAACATTACCGCCGATCACCGCCTCTCCGTCCGCTACAACGAAACCATCGGCACGCTCCCGCAGTTCGGCCGTTCCAATAGCATCGGCGGCGCCTTCACCGGCATCCTGGGCGGCACCGTCGGCGCCCCCACCGCCACGCGCGGCACCGCCTACAGCTCCAACTTCTACTCGCAGAACCGCACGGAAGACGTCTGGGCCGCCACGCTGAACAGCCAGTGGTCCCCGAGCTTCAAGTCGGAGTTCAAGTGGGCCAAGACCACCTACGAGCAGCTCACCGCCTCGCCCACGATCTTCCCTGAGATCCGTATCTTCGGCGCCAGCGGCACCGGCAACGACGGCAGCGCGGTCAACGGCACCGGGGCCGTCGTCCTCGGTACCGAGCAGTTCCGCCACGGCAACGTGATCCAGCTCAAGACCGAGAGCTACAGCGGCAATGCCGACTACTTCTGGAAAAACTTCACCTTCACCGGTGGCTTCGACCGCGAACAGAGCGATTTCCTGAATCTCTTCCGCCAGTCGTCCTACGGCATCTTCGACTACGCGAGCCTCGCCGATTTCGCGGCCGATCGCCCTGCCGCCTTCACCCGCGCCTTCTACGTCCAAGGCACGCCCGCCGCCGATATCTCGGACTTCGCCATCACGGGCCTCTTCGGTCAGGCGAAGTGGGACGTCAACTCGCAGCTCAACCTCACGGCGGGCGTCCGCTTCGATATGGTCGAGTCCGACTCCCGCCCGCCGGTCAACCAGACCTTCGTGAATACCTTCGGCGTCCGCAACGACGGCAATGTCGACGGCACGCAGATCGTCTCGCCCCGCCTCGGCTTCAACTGGGCGTTTGACGAAGCCCGCACCATGCAGATCCGCGGCGGCTTCGGCTACTTCACCGGCCGCGCTCCCTGGGTCTTTATTTCCAATGCCTACGGCAATACGGGCGTCGGTCGCTTCTCGCAGCTCAACTCCGGCATCGTCGGATCGACCACCGCAGCGCCGCCGCAGCTCAGCGCCTACCTGCGCAACAACTTCGACTTCGCCAATCCCATCGGTGTCGCTCCGACCGACGGCGATCCCAACGCCCGGCGCGAAATCAACCTCCTGCAGGATGGCCTCAAGCTGCCTGCGGTCTGGCGCGGCAATTTCGCGGTCGAGCGCAAGCTCTCCGCCCTCGGGGCCACGATCACCGCCGAGGTCATCCACACGATCAACGACAAGGCGCTCTTCACGGACAATATGAACATCAAGCCCCTCGTCGTAACCGCCACCAGCGGTCCCGCCGTGGGCCTCGATGGCCGCCAGCGGTTCAACGGCGGCTCGACCTCCGGCGGCGCGACCAGCCTCGCGTTCAGCAACGTGATCCGCGTGCGCAATATCAGCGAAGGCCACAGCACATACGCTTCGCTCGGCATCGATCGGCCGATGAAGAACAATTGGTCGTACAACGTCACGTACACCCGCGGCGCCTCCCAGGAAGCCCAGTCCTTCGGCCAGACCGTCGCGGTCGACGGCTGGAGCCGGAATGCGGTATTCAATCAGAACGCCGTCGAGGTGGAGCGCTCCGACTTCGAGGTGAAGAACCGCGTGCAGGCCAGCCTCGCCAAGCGCTTCGAGTTCAAGAAGGGCTGGCGCACCACGGCCTCGCTCTACTACGAGGGCCACACCGGCAACCCGTACTCATTCGCGTACACCAATGACCTCAACGGCGACGGTATCGCGGCCAACGATCTCGTCTACGTTCCCACCGGCCCGACCGATGCGAAGATCAGCCTCGCGGGGATGACTGCCGCGCAGCAGGCCGATTTCTTCGCCTTCATCCAGAAGAGCGGCCTGTCCAAATACGCGGGCAGCTACGCTCCCCGCAATGCCTTCGTGCAGCCGTGGATCAACCAGCTCGACCTGCGCCTCACGCAGAAGCTGCCGATCTACAAGCCGCTGGAGATCGAAGTCTTCTTCGACTTCATCAACTTCGGCTACTGGCTCAGTCGGAAAACCTTCGGCTACACCGAGCTGCTCACCAATACGAGCAACGCGGTCTTCTACCGCCGCCTGATGGGCAACGCCACCTACGACGCAGCCGGCCGCGTGGTCCCGACCTACACCACCGAACCCGGCAACTGGACCATCGACAACATCGCCAGCCGCTGGCGCGTGCAGTTCGGCGCGACGGTGCGGTTCTAAGCGGCCAAGCCGTTGGCAGCGGCCATCCAAGCCGCATCATTCTTCGCAAACCGCCGCACTCACAAAGTGCGGCGGTTTTTCTTGGATCGATTGTCGTACTCCAGTGCCGACTGGGCGGCGACGAGCGCCACCGATCCCTTCGCACCCTCAAAAAAACCGCTTGTTCCTCCCCTTCCGCCTCGGTTTGCTCAACCCTTCCATGATCTATCTGCTCGGAGGTTCCGGTTATGTCGGTCAGGCCTATCAAGCGCTGCTGCAGCGCAAGAACATCCCCTTCCGCAATCTGCGCCGGGCCGAGGTCGACTACAGCAATCGCGACACGTTGCGCGCCGCGCTCCTCCGCGAGAAGCCCGAGTTTCTGATCAATGCCGCCGGCTACACCGGCAAGCCCAACGTCGATGCGTGCGAGCTCCACAAGCACGAGTGCCTC
>JAZKEV010000398.1:13059-17230 GCA_040386765.1 Verrucomicrobiota bacterium
CATCGTCGCCGACGCGTGCACGGATGCGGGGGTGCCATGGGGCCACGTTTCCTCCGGCTGCATCTACACGGGCGCGCGGCCCGATGGCTCCGGTTTCACGGAGACGGACACGCCGAATTTCTCGTTCCGCACGAACAACTGCTCGTTCTACAGCGGCACCAAGGCCCTCGGGGAGGAAGTCCTCGCTGGCAAGCCGAGCCTCTACGTGTGGCGCCTGCGCATCCCGTTCAACAACATCGACGGCCCGCGCAACTACCTTACCAAGCTCCTCCGCTACCAACGCCTGCTCGAGGCCACCAATTCCATTTCGCAATTGGAGGAGTTCGTCGCCGCCACGTTTGCCTGCTGGGAGAAGCGCGTGCCCTTCGGCCTCTATAACGTCACCAATCCCGGCCAGGTCACCACGCACGAAGTGGTCGACCTGATCAAGCAGAGCGGCGTCTCCAACAAGGAGTTCGTCTTCTTCAAGGACGAGGCCGACTTCATGCACACCGCCGCGAAGACTCCGCGCTCCAACTGCGTGATGGATTCCACCAAGCTCGCCAAGGCCGGCATCCAAATGACCGAGGTCCACGAGGCGGTGGCGCGGGATCTTAAGAACTGGAAAAAGGCGGACTGAGCAGTCATCATTGTCCCATGTCGATCGCCGAACTCAAAGCAACCGCCGACAAGCTCACTGCCAAGGAACGTGCGTGGCTGAAGGCGTATCTTTGTGCCAAAGAGCGCGCGAGCGATCCCGCATGGAGAGCTGAGATGTCACGGCGCCTTAAAAGCATGCGGGCAGGAAATGGCATTTCCTCCGAGGAGTATTATCGGCGGGTTCGCGCGATTGATCGCAACGCCACTCGTAAACGCAAAGCCGCGTGAAGCTCGGCTACGACTGGTTAGTGGAAGGTGAAGCTTATCGCTATTTGGTCAGTTTGCCGAAACGAAAACGTCTTCTTTTGGAGCGCGCGTTCGATTCTCTGGCGTCCCGTCCATTTCAACCGACACTTTACACGGAGCAAGGTCCTGATGGTTCGCGCTTGGATAGCATTACCGCATCAGGCCACATTGTCACCTATCACGTGGATCACGCGATCCGCCGGATCTGGGTGACCGATATCTACAAAATCCCATGAACCTCCTCGTCACCGGCGGCGCCGGCTTTATCGGCAGCAATTTCATTCGCCAGCGCCTGCTGGAAAAAAACTCGCCGCTCACGAAGCTCGTCAATCTCGACGCTCTCACTTACGCGGGTAATCCCGCCAATCTCGCCGACTTGGCGCACGATCCGCGCTATGTTTTCGCGCATGGCTCGATTGGCGACACGGAACTCGTCGCGCGTCTGCTCGCGGAGCACCAGATCGACGCCGTCGTTAATTTCGCGGCCGAGTCGCACGTCGATCGGTCGATCGATTCGCCCGAGCCCTTCATCCAGACCAACGTGGTTGGCACGCTCCGGCTGCTCAACGCCTCGCGGCTCCATTGGGCGAAGCTGCCCGAGCCGAAGAAGAGCAAGTTCCGCTTCCTCCACGTCTCGACGGACGAGGTTTACGGCACGCTCTCACCGACCGATCCGGCGTTTACGGAGGAGACGCCTTTTGCGCCCAACTCGCCCTACGCCGCATCGAAGGCCGCGAGCGATCACCTGGTGCGCAGCTACCAGCACACCTACAAGTTTCCGACGCTCACCACCAACTGCTCGAACAACTACGGGCCGTATCACTTTCCCGAGAAGCTGATCCCGCTGGTGATCCTCAATGCTCTCGAGGGGAAGAATCTCCCGGTGTACGGTGACGGCATGCAGATCCGCGACTGGCTGTACGTTGAGGATCACGCCGCCGCCATCTGGCTCGTGTTGCAGCGGGGCCGCCTCGGCGAGACCTACAATATCGGCGGTCTGAACGAGCAGCCCAATATCGATATCGTCAAAACCATCTGCTCGCTGCTCGACCGCAAGTCCCCGCGTGCCGACGGCAAGCCGTACACGACGCAGATCACCTACGTCGCCGACCGCCCGGGCCACGATCGCCGCTACGCGATCAATTGCACCAAGCTCCAGCAGGAACTCGGTTGGAATCCCAAGGAATCCTTCGGCACCGGGATCGAAAAGACCGTCGACTGGTACCTGAAAAACCGTAGCTGGGCCGCCGACATCACCGCGAAGAAGTACGCCCGCGAGCGCCTAGGCACCGCCTGATCCTTTGAACAGGAAGGCCGGGAAGGCCGGAAAGAAATGCCTTCTCTTCCCGCCCTTCCCGTTCTTCCTGTTCCAAATCTCTGTATGAATCGCAAGGGCATCATCCTCGCCGGCGGCTCCGGCACCCGGCTTTATCCGCTGACCATCGCTGTCTCGAAGCAGCTGATGCCGGTGTACGACAAGCCGATGGTCTACTATCCGCTGTCGGTCCTGATGCTCGCGGGCATCCGTGAGATCCTCGTGATCTCGACGCCCACCGATCTGCCGCTCTTCAAGAAGCTCCTCGGCGACGGCGCCAATATCGGCATCAAGCTCTCGTATGCGGAGCAGCCCAGCCCCGACGGACTCGCGCAGGCCTTCCACATCGCGCAGGATGTCGGCTTCCTCAAGGATGAGCCGGCGGCGCTCGTCCTCGGCGATAATCTCTTCTACGGCCACGATCTCGTGAAGTCGCTCGAGCGCGCCAGCGAACGCGCCACCGGCGCCACCATCTTCGGTTATCATGTGGCCGATCCGAAAAGCTACGGCGTGGTGGAGTTTGCCCCCGATGGCCGCGTGCTCTCGCTCGAGGAGAAGCCCGCGAATCCAAAATCCAACTACGCGATTCCGGGCATCTATTTCTACGACGCCGAGGTCGTGCGCCGCTCGCGCACGCTCAAGCCCTCCAAACGTGGCGAGCTCGAGATCACCGATCTCAACCGCCTTTACCTGGAAACCAATACGCTGCACGTCGAGCTGCTCGGCCGCGGCACCGCCTGGCTCGATACCGGCACGCACGACTCGCTGCTGGAGGCCGGCCAGTTCGTCTCCGTGATCGAAAACCGCCAGGGCCTGAAGATCGCCTGTCTCGAAGAAATCGCCTGGCGCAAGGGCTGGATCGACCGCGCCGGCCTCGAGGCCAACATCGCCCGGCTCGGCAAATCCTCCTACGGTGCGTACCTGCGCAAGATTGCGCAGGAGGGATAAGGGAGCGGGTGGGATTAAGGGATTGAGGGAATGAGGGAATGAGGGGACAAGTCCTGCGCGGACCGATGGATTCCACTCACGCCCTCACTTCCCCACGCTCTCCCTCCCCGCGCGTCAGCTTCATCATCCCTCTCTACAACTGCCTGCCGCTCACGCAGGCGATGCTCGCGAGCCTGCAAGCGACGCTTCCCGCCGGGCTCGCGCACGAGATTATCTTCGTCGACGACGGCAGCACCGATGGCACGCGCGCCTGGCTCGCCACGCTCACCGCGCCGCCCTTCCATGTCATCCTGAATGAGCGCAATCTCGGCTACGCCGCCGCCAATAACCGTGCCACCGCCGTCGCCCGCGGCGAGCTGCTCGGGCTGCTCAACAACGATCTCGTGCTCCAGCCCGGCTGGCTGGAGCCGATCCTAGAGGTACACGCCGATCTTGGCGCTCGCGCCGGGCTGATCGGCAATATCCAGCTCGAGGCCCGGACCGGCGCCATCGACCACACCGGCATCGTCGTGAATGAGCAGGGCAAGCCTGTCCATCTCCGCCGGCTCCCCCCGCGCGCCGCGCGTCGCAGCCGCCACGTGTGGAACCCGCCTGCGCTCACGGGCGCGTGCCTCTTTGTCGATCGCGCGCTCTGGCAGCAGCTCGGCGGTTTCGACGAAGGGTTCATGAACGGCGGCGAGGACATCGACCTCTGCTTCCGCGCTCGCTCCGCCGGCCGCACCAATGCGGTCGCGCTCCGCAGCGTGATCCGCCACCACGTCAGCGCCTCGCCCGGCCGCAAAGCCCGCGACGAACAAAACTCCCACCGCCTCGCCAAGAAGTGGCGCAACGATTTCATCGCCGCCGCCGACTACGGCACCCGCATCTGGTGCCGCGAGTACCTCGCACGCACCTTCGTCATCCCCCGTTCCGAGGAATATCGCCTCGTGCTTGCCGCCCTCGCTTATCTCGCCCGAGTGCACCGCCACCCGCCGGCGGAGGCCGTGGCCGGCGTCGAAGCCGCTTTGCAACAAGAGTTCGCCC
>JAZKEV010000398.1:17240-19476 GCA_040386765.1 Verrucomicrobiota bacterium
GAACCATTCCGCCAAAAACGGAGCGTTGTAGCGCGGAGCTTCAGCCCCCTACGAAGACCCGGACATTTCAGGAGGAGGCCGGTGGCAACTGCATGAAACCCATCGCCGTCCACCGGAGCCTAGGCGCTGGAGCTGGTCGGTGCCTGCGGCAACATCCGCCAAACGGAGCCCTCCTTTGGCGACTACTGCATGAGACCGGCTGCGGGGCCAACGGCTGGTACCCGCCGGGAATTGACAGTTGCCTCGCGCCCGCGCGAGGTAACTACTAGGTGACTTAATCCGCCATGCGCCTTCTCCTCGCGTTTGCCATGCTCGCCTCCGTGCTCTCCGCCGCCGACCTCCGCGTCGGCCTCGTCGGCCTCGATACCTCCCACGTCATCGCGTTCACCAACGCGCTGAACGATCCCGCCAATAAGGACCACGTCCCCGGTGCCAAAGTCACCGCGATCTTCAAGGGCGGCAGCCCCGACGTGAAGAACAGCGCCACCCGCGTCGACGGCTACACCGCCGACCTCAGCAAGCGCCCGGGCATCACGCTCTACGAGTCGATCGCCGAGCTGGCGAAGAACGTCGACGCCATCATGATTGAGAGCGTCGACGGCCGTCCTCACCTGCCCCAATTCAAGGAGGTCCTGCAGGCCGGAAAGCCTGTCTTCATCGACAAACCCCTCGGCGGCTCGCTGCGCGACGCGCTCGAGATCGTCGCCCTCGCCAAGGCGCACAATATCCCCCTCTTCAGCTCCTCCTCTCTCCGCTTCAATGCCGTCGCCGCGCTCAAGGGCGTCAAGTACGGCGAGCTGCGCGGCGCGTTCACCTTCGGTCCCTGCGAGCTCGAGGAACACCATCCCGACCTCTACTGGTATGGTATCCACGCCGTGGAGACGCTCTACACCGTGATGGGCAAGGGCTGCAAAACGGTCGTCCGCACCCAGGCCCCCAACGCGGAAATCGTCACCGGCGTCTGGGAAGACGGCCGCGTCGGCACGATGCGCGGCAACCGTAATACGAAGACCTCGTACGGCCTCACCGTTTTCGGCTCGACCGCCAACGTCTCGCCCGAACTCAAGACCGGTTACGGCGCGCTGCTGAAGGAGATCGTCACGTTCTTCCAGACCAAGGTGTCGCCCGTCCCGCTTGAAGACACCATCGAGATCATGGCCTTCATGGAAGCCGCCGACGAGAGTAAGCGCCGCGGCGGCGCCCCCGTCGTGCTGGCCGATGTGATCAAGGCTGCGTCCAAGAAGTAATCCGTAATCGCTCGATAACCCTTTGGTCATTCTGCGCGCCTGCACGCGTCGCAGAATGACCGCCCTTTTCTCAGCATGAAGTTCCCTGCCAATTTCACCATCATCTCCGACGAAGTCTCCCAAGACCTCCCGGACATCGTCCGCTTCGTCAAAGAATTCAACCTCCCGGGCATCGAGCTGCGCAGCATGTTTGGCCGCGCCTTCAAGGACCTGACGCCGGCCGACATCGCGGAAATCAAGCGCACCGCCCAGGGCGAGGGCTGGAAAATTTTCGGCTGCGCCTCACCGGTCTTCAAATGCGATATCGACGATGCCGCTGCGATCCGCGCGCACATCGATGAATTCAAGCGCAGCCTCGGCGTCGCGCACGAGCTCGGCGCCAGCATCGTCCGCGTCTTCACCTTTCTCCGGCGCTCGCCCGCGGAAAATACCAAGGCGCTCCCCCGCATCGCCACGCACTTGGAAGAACTCCGCGCCGCCGCCGGCGACTCCAAAGTCACGATCGGCATTGAGAACGAAGCCTCCTGCATGATCGGCACCGCCGCCGAATCCGCCGCGATTCTTCGCGCGCTCCCCGACCAGCAGTTCGGCATCGTGTGGGATCCGTGCAACGTAATCTACGTGCCCGACACGATCATCGAAGCCACGGCCGATTTCTCGACCATCGTCGACCGCATCGCCCACATCCACGTCAAGGACGCCGTGCGCGTCACGCCCAAGCCGGGCGGCCTGCCCGGAGTCGCCAAGCCCGTGGGCGTCGGCGATGTCGGCTGGCGCAAGCATCTCACGGAAATCGCCGCCACCGGCTACAAGGGGATGTTCTCGCTGGAGACCCACTGGCGCGTGATCCAGATCGCTGAAAAAGACCTGCACCTCCCCGCCGGCTACGGTTTCTCGCGCGGCGGCGAGGAAGCCTCGCGCGTCTGCCTGCACAATCTCCGCGAGCTCCTGCCCGCCTGAGCCATCGGTAGTTTCTAGAGCGTTTTTGA
>JAZKEV010000398.1:19486-22842 GCA_040386765.1 Verrucomicrobiota bacterium
ATGAGCCAGCCCGCCAATCTCCTCCCCGACGAAGCTCCATGGGGTAAGCCCCCGTGGAACCTCGCCGCTCCCGCCAAGTCAGCGGGAACTCCCCGTCATGAAACGCTCTTCGCTCTTCCTCAGCCTGCTGCTGCTCACACCCGCTTGGGCGGTCGCCCAAACCGCCACATCGCCCGCCGCCGTTCCACCCCCAGCGCCCGAAATCGAAACCGAGACGGAAAAGCCCGCCGCCCCCAAGGGCACCAAGGCCGAGCAGTATGCCGAAGCGCAGAAGCGCCTCACCATGCTGAAGCTCCATCACGAGGAGGACCATCCCACCCTCGTAAAGCAACGCGCCACCGTCGCCCGGCTGCAGCAGGAAGCGAAAACTGAGTCGGAAAAGAAGTCCAAGTCTTCGCCCTCCGCCGATTCCGCCGAGCGCCTGACTAAAGCGAAAGAGAATCTCACCAAGCTTCTGGAGAAATACACCGATAAACACCCCGTTGTCATCGAGCAAAAACGCGAGATCGCCGAGCTGGAGAAGAAGGTAGCGCGCGACCCAAAGTAGGGCCAGGCGTCCCCGCCGAGCCGTCGCAAGGTACACAAGAGAAGACGGTGACTCTCCTTCTCGCATTCAGCCGGCTCAGCCCTTTCGACAAGACCGAATTGAACAGGAAGATCGGGAAGGCCCGGAAGAGCAGAGAAAAAATAGGCGCAGCGCTAGTCTGTCTTCCCGGCCTTCCCGATCTTCCTGTTCCAAAAATCCGCGGGTTCCTTCGACTCCTCGTTTATCGACTCCCTCTCGCCCGCCGATCACCCCGCCGGCTTCCGCTCCGCCCACCGCGCTTTCGCGTCCGGATGCGTTTCGATCAGGATTTCGAAAATCCGCCGCCGCTCCTCGGCCCCGAGATAGGCATAACGGTCTTTCGGGCCGCCCCCGAGGAGTACATCGCCCAGCCGGTCGAGAATCCGCCCTTTCAACGGCGCGGGCAGCGTCCGAAACGTTTCCGAATAAATGAGGTAGCTGCAGCGCTGCGCGAACATGTGCCCGTTCAGCGCGAGATCCTTGAGTGCATGGCCGGCGGCGCTCCGCGGCGCCCCTTGCGCGAAGCTGGCCCGAAACGCCGCGCTCCCCTCCACACCCTCGGGCAGCGCTGCTTCCTCGCGGAAGAGCAGACGGTCCACCACGTTCTCCACCTCGCTGGCGAAGACCGATTTCACGCTGTCGAACACGAGGTCGTCGCTCCCCGCCGCCTGCTCCTTGAAGTGCTCCTGCAGCGACTTCTGGTAGGCGAGCATCCTGCGCGCGGCAAACGAGGCGTGCGTGAGCGCGTTCTGCATCGCCATCTGGTGCTCGAAGACCAGCAGCGCCACCACATCGCTCGTCTGCGCGAGATAATCGGCCGAGTCGAAGAGGCCCGCCACATCGCCCGGCCGTTTCTCGACGGGTGTAAAAATCAGCTCCCCGTCCTTATCCACGCCGAAGGTGTTGCCGCGATGCGGCTGCGCCCCGCGATAGCCGGTGACGTACCATCCACCCCACCGCTGCTCAAAGGGCGTCTGGTCATCCACCACGGTGCTCCCGAAGCGCAGCAGCGGCTCGCCCGTCACGCTCGGAAAGACCGAGCGCGCGATCACCCCCGGCACATCGCGCACAAACGTCCCGCCGTGGCAGCGCATGCAATCGGCGTCGCGCACGATCTCCGGCGCGGCCCCTTTTACCGCCCCCGCCTCAAAGGAATAAAACACCGGCCCGAGTTGCGGGTCGACCGCCGCCACCTCGATCATCCCACCCGGCACCCAGCCGACATACACGTCATCGGAAAAATACAGCGCCCGCGGCCGCTCCGGCCGGATCCGGCTGCGCTGCAGGCTCGTCTTCGAAAAGACCAGGAGCTGGCTCTCGGCCGGCACGTCGAGCGCCTTGAGCAGCGCCGCCAGCACCTGCCGCTCCCCGCCCTCGAACTTCAGCTCACCGGTCGCGATCCGTGCCTTCACGCGTGTCAGCGCATCGTTGGGTTCCGTCTTCGAGTAGCTTACCGGCGGCTGCTCGAAGTCCGGACCGCTCTGACCCCACACCGGCGTCAAAGCTCCCAGCGCGAGTCCGAACGACACCGCACCGCCTGCCATCCAAGCCCTGCTGGAAAAATGAACCACTCCCGGAACCTTACCACCCCGCTCTTCTCGCGCAAGGCCGGGTAGCCAAAAGGTAGCACGTGTTATCCGTCCGATGTGCTTTCAAACTACCCGCGGAAGGAAGATGACCGAAGTATCGTAATGCGACGTATTTGAAATAGGCGGCGCAACCGTGCTCAATGGCGTGTTTTCGAAATAGAGCGACTCACTTAACCCTGTCATTCTGAGCGCGGCGAAGAATCCACAGTTACGGACACTACGCCGTCTGCGTACGCGTGGATTCTTCGCTGCGCTCAGAATGACAAACCATTTTTCCGCCCACCCTCGCGCTACATTCCGCGCACAAACCGGTAGCCCACGCCGCGGACCGTCTCCAGATGCCGCGCCGCCTCGCGCAACTTCTCGCGGAGCCGGCGCATGTGGGTATCCACCGTGCGGCTCGTGACATCGCTCTCGTAGTTCCAGATTTCCTTGAGCAGCTGCGCGCGCGATTGCAGGAATCCCGCCCGCTGCACGAGCACCTCGAGCAGCTTGAACTCCGTGGCGGTCAACAACACCCGCTCGCCGTTCAACGTCACTTCATGCCGCGGCATGTCCACGGTGAGATCGCCGCACGTGAAGACCGCCGGCGGAGCCGTAGGCGTGGTGCGCAGCAGCGTGCGCTTGATCCGCAGCACAAGCTCCCGCGGGCTGAAGGGTTTCGTCACGTAGTCCTCGGCCCCGAGTTCCAGGCCCACGATCCGGTCCATCTCATCGGCGCGCGCCGTGAGAAAGATGATGGGGATCGCGGCCGTCGCCGGGTCGCGCCGCAGCAGCCGGCACACCTCGAAGCCATCGAGCCCCGGCAGCATCAGATCGAGCACGATCAGGTCCGGCAGCTCGACGCGCGCCGATTCCAGCGCGCGCAAGCCATCGGCGGCGCAGACCGTCGCGAACCCCGCGTCACTCAGCCGCCGGCCCAGAATTTCGAGCGCATCCGGCTCGTCGTCGACCACCAGGATTTTAGATTTCATGTCTCGCCGGCATGGCGGATGTCTTTGCCTTCATAAAGATAGACGACCTCTTCCGCGATATTCGTCGCGTGGTCCGCGACGCGCTCGAAGGCCTTGGCGATGCCCATCAGCCGCAGGCAGCGCGGGATGTTGCCAGGCCGCTCGACCATGTAGCTCGCGAGCTCGCGGTGCAGCTGCCGGTTCAGCGCATCGACATCGCGGTCGCGTGGGAGCAGGTCGCGGGCGACA
>JAZKEV010000398.1:22852-25092 GCA_040386765.1 Verrucomicrobiota bacterium
GGCGCTGATCGCATCGTTCAGCATCTGGCGTGAAGTCGCCGACATCAGCGGCAGGTCGACATACGGCTTCAGCGGCGCATCCGCATTCAGATCGCCGACATACAGTGCGATCGCCACTGCCTCGTCGCCCACCCGCTCCAGATTTTGCGAGATTTTCATCGCCACCGTGATCAGGCGTAGCTCCCCCGCCAGCGGCGCCATCGCCAGCAGCCGGATCGAAACATCGTCCACTTCCAGCTCATAACGGTCGAGAATCGCATCCCCGCGCAACACCTGCTCCACCAGCGCATCGTCCCGCTCCATCAGGGCACGCATCGCCAGCGCCAGCGCCTCCTCGGCGTGGCTCGCCATCGCGAGCAGGCATTCAATCAGCCGCGCACGATGCTTCTCGTAGGGCTTGATGACAGCGGGTGTCATGAGTCGCCCACTATGGCAGCGGTGTGTTACCGCGTTATGGCGGTCAGGTTACATTTCGGGGACAAACACAGGATGATCTTGCCGCTGGTTTCGATTTGTTTGGAGCGCGGGTCCGCGAACGCAGTGGCGGATCGCATGTAGTCCCCGGGTAGCGGCGGGATCTCAGGAGCGATGATTGTCGGGCAGGCGGACCCACATCCTCATTCCGGTGGCGACTGAAAGCCGCTCCTACCCATCGGGCAGCGACGCCGCTTCCTTCACTCCCATCAGGAAACAAAAAGCGCGGGCCCGTAGACCCGCGCTTCGTAAACAGAAAACCAGCGATTGGCGGCTGATCGACTATCTCTGAGCTCTCAGCTCTTAGCTCCAGACTCTCAGCTTCAACCGCCCGCCAACCTCAGTCCACTTCGTAGACTTCAACAATCGCCGCACCCGCCGCCGTGCCCTTGCCCTTGACCTGCACGGAGTAGTTGCCGGGCTCGAGATTGATGACCATCGCCGCGTCGGCGCTGCCCGCCGGGATGGCGAAGGCACCGACCTGGGCCGCCACCGTCGAGACCTGCGTGCCGGACCAATTGTCGTTGGTCGCGATCGCGGTGGACGAGCCGCTGCGATAAACTTCCAGCACCGGATCGGGAATCGCACCGACCACGCCGAGCGGCGTGAGGCCGGGGCCGATGCCGCGGATCAGCACCGTCTGCGCCTGACCGGCGGGAATCACGAAGCCCGCGGTGAGCGGGAGGCCCGTCGCGCTCGTGCTGCCGAGCGTGGAGATGTTGATGAACTTGTTGGCCGAGCCCGAGATGATCGGGGTGTCGGTGCCGGGCTCGCCCGCGCTGGCGAGGGAGAACCAGCCTTCGGTCCACAGCTTGGTCCAGCCGGAGGCCCAGTTCGTGTTGCCGAAGGCGCCACGATAGGTCGTCGCCGAGAGGAAGGAATTCGAGGGCGCGGTGACGGTCGCATTCAGCAGGGGGCTGCCGACGGCGGGACGGGGATCGAGGGTGCGGTCGGCGGCGCGTGAGATGCTGCGGAGCATCGGGTTCGCGTTGTTGTTGCCGGTCGCCGTCAGGAGCGCGGGGCGGAGCACCGAGGCCGTGGCGAAGACGCCGGCGCCGCCGGCCGCGTTCACGTTATTGTTGGCCGCGATGTGGGAGAAGAAGGTGTTGTTCGCGAAGAGGAAGCCGCCGTCGTCGATGCGGGGCTGCTCATCGGCATCGACCACGAAGATATTGGCGTAGTCCACGAAGACGGAGTTGAAGATCTTGTGCGCACCGTTGTCGCGGAGGTGCATGGCGACATTGGCCGCGCCAGCCGCGCCGTTGGGACGGGTGCTGCTGCCGATGCCGATCAGCGTGGCATTGAAGACCGTGCCGCCGCCGAGCGGGGTCGCGGTCGCCTCGGGGGCCGTCGCGCCGTCGAACTCGAAGCCGCGGTCGCCCTGGTAGCCGTCGTCGGAATCGTTCTGGCGATTGTCGGCCTGGAGGGCGAAAAGGAACTGGAGGTTGCCGCGATAGCCCTGGTCGTAGTCGAAGGAGTCGTCGCCGCAGAAGGCCGCGACGAGGTACTTGGCATTCACGGTGCCGCCGAACCACTCGAAGCCGTCGTCGCGGTTGGCAAACACTTCGACGAACTCGATCGTCGTGCCGCGGCCGACGCCGCCCATCGAGAGGCCGTTCAGCTCGTTGGCCGTGCCCACGATCGCGCCGCCGTGGCGGATCGAGACGTAGCGGAAGACGCCGGAGTTGTCGTCGTCGTTGGTGCCGCCGAAGGTGCCGAGCGCAGTGTCGCCACCGGTGAGCACGATGCCTTCGATCTGGTCGGTG
>JAZKEV010000398.1:25102-25731 GCA_040386765.1 Verrucomicrobiota bacterium
TCCCCGCGGGCCGCGTGCGCTTCTATCGCTCGGATGATCAGGACGGCAATCTGGAGTTCGTCGGTGAGAACGACATCGACCACACGCCCCGCAACGAGGAGGTCTCCGTTTACACCGGCAATGCCTTCGATCTGGTCGGTGACCGGCGCGGGAACGACCGCGCTATCGGCGCGCGAATTGATCGAGGCGCTGCCGAGGATCACGACGCCGCCCCAGAGGCCGACATCGCGCGCGGTGAGATTGCCGTTCAGCTGATCGAGCTCCGAGGTGAAGATGATCGGACGCGTGGGCGTGCCCTCGGCCATGATCCGCGAGCCGCGGGTGATGACAAGCGCGGCGGCATCGTTGCCCGAGCTCACGCGGCCCTGGATGACGGTGCCGGCCTCGATCGTGAGCGTGGCGCCACCGACCACATAAACCTTGCCTTGCAGTTGATAGCGATTGCTCGCCGTCCACGTGGTGCTGGCCGAGATCTGGCCACTAACGATAACATCGGCCGCGAAGGCGGGCGCCGCAAATGCCGCAAGGGCCGCCAGGAGCAGAGATTTTAGTTTCATAGTCTGATTTGTTTTTACTGAGGGGAAATTATCGGTCGCTCACTCGAAGAGCCACGTGACGGCGACGGCGAA
>JAZKEV010000399.1:0-3703 GCA_040386765.1 Verrucomicrobiota bacterium
CTCCTTGAAGCGCTCGGAATTCTGGATGCGGAAGCGCTCTTCGGTAACCTCCTGGGCGGCGGTTTTGGTGAACATGCCCGGGTTTTGATTCCAGAGGTCGACCGCGCGCCACGGGGAGGTCCAGGGTATCTTGCCGAAACCGTAGTAGTTGTCGTTGCTGGCGAAGGCGGAGGAGACGAAACGCTGCGGGCTGAGGTCTGCGTCGGGGCTTCGATACGTCCAGTTGAGATCCTGGCGCTGGATATCGCGGGTATTGACGCGCTCGTTGACGCCGAGCTGGAGGGCGAGGGGTATGGGCAGGCTCTGGAAATTGCGGCGCGCGGAGGCCTCGTAGACGTCGACCTGAGACCAGTGGTCGCCGCGCGTGGGGCCGTCGGCGGTGGTCACGCGATAGTTGTTGAGGTCGTAGAAATCGACGGGGCGATTGCTATTGTCGAAGACTTGGATCTGGCCGGGGCGCGGGCTTTCGCGATCGACGCCCGTGAAGGAGACGCGGATGGGGAAGGCGCTGAGGGTGCTATCGACGGAGTTGAAATTACCGCGTTCGATGTAGCGGCGCCAGGTCTTGGAAAAGGTGTGGTTGAGGCTGGCGGTGACATTCCAGAGCCCGTTGTCGAACCGGTAGCGGAGGGAACCGCCGTTGGAGACGCCCGAGATATTCTGGATGAGGTGATTCATCGTGACGGCGCCGCGGCCGGTGGCGCCTTCGGTGAAGGTGTCGCCAAAGGTCATCGCGCGGCCGCCGGCGGCCGCGGTGGTGGTAGGAGTACCATTGGTGCCGGTGGAAAAGGTCCAGCGGAGGCTGCGGGTGTTATCGTGGTAATAACTCACTTGCGCAGAAAGAGTGAGCACGGCGCCGCGGTGGATGCGCCAGTCGGCGCGGGCGCTGAGGGTGTCGCGCTCGGTCCAACGCGGCGATTCCTGCACCAGGAAGCTGGAAAGGAAGGGGCGGTCGATCGAGGAATTGGTGCCGGTGCCGCTGGTGGTATAGGTCTGCGTGGTGAGATTCTGCGGCGTGAAGTGCACCGAGCGGAGGCCGGTGACGACAATGCCGAGATCCTTGGTGACGGGCCACGTCCAGTCGAAATCGAAGCCAGGGTGGATGACGCGGTCGTAGCGGTCGAAGGGGAAGGGGCGCTTGCCGAGCGTCAGCTCGTCGCCATTGGCGGTGATGAAGGCGCGGTAGTTGAGCTGGGCCTTGCTGCGCTCGAAAGCGCTCTTGCTGATGATATTGATAGAGCCGCCGAGGGAGTCGGCGGGATTGGCGGGCGTCGGTACCTTGTAGAGCTCGATGCGCGAGACGTTGTTGAGCGAGATCTGCTTGAACTGAAAATTGCGGCTTTGGCCGGTGCTGACGGAGTTGGCCGCCGACGCGCCGTCCATCGAGACGCCGGTCATGCTGCTGGAGATGCCGCGGACCGAAACCGAGATCGCCTCACCGCTCTCGAGGTCGAGCGAGAGGCCGGGAAGATGCTTGAGGAACTCGGCGACATTGCCGCCGGTGACGTCGCCGAAGGCATCGGCCGAGACGACGTTCTTGATGTTGGCCGCGTGGCGCTGCTCGTTGGTCGCGAGCGCCTCGCCTTCCGTGATCTTGGAAGTCTCGACCGTAAAGGCATCGAGCTTGATCGTTTCGGCCGCCGCGCCGTACCGGGCGCGGTTCGTGAGGCTGACATCGTGCGTTAGCGTCTGGCCCGGCAGCGCCACGAGGGAAACCTGCTCGGTGTCGAGTCCGGTGTAGGAAACCTCGAGCACCACCGGCCCCTTAGGCACGGACGGCAGGTGGTAAATGCCACCCTCATCCGTGAACACCGCGAGCTCAGTGCCCTTCACCGCGACACGGACGTTGCCGAGGTACTTTCCGGTGACGACGCTTTGCACGCGGCCTGTGATGGTGGCTGTGCTCGCCGTGATGGACGCGGGCGCACTTGGCACATCTGCGGCTTCGACCGCCGGCACGGCGGCCAGAAGCAGTGCGATTGCGCCCAAACCGGCGCGAAGCGAACTCCGTCGCGCAGTGCCGGCCGCGTGGGCCGGGCGGGCGTGAAGCAGGGATGAAGAGTGACACAGGGATGGGCGCGCGCATGCGGCCGTCCGGTGAAGGGGAGCTGTCGACGATTTCATGGTGAAGGCAGGTGGGCGACGCGAAGGACCCGAAGAGACGAGGCAACGCGTGGGGCAGTCAGGGGGTCGGGCGAGAATCGCCGAACAACCGGCCCCGACCGTGTTTTTTTGGCTAAAGCTCTGCAACTCGTTTTGAGCGCAAATAGCGGATAATATTTAAGCGCAAAATTATTCGAGCGAGATTCGGGCGTAAGTAATCAGCACTCCGCAAGGCGTCTGAAACCTTGAGTCTCCTGATCGCGATTTAAAAATCGAGCATCGTGGATAACGGGAATTTGAGCGGTTCAGGGAATACGATGGGGCCCGGGACCTGGGCCAGATAACCAGCCGATAATAAAATTAGTATCCATTTAATAGATACACTATTGATGTCCCTGTTATTTTTAAAACATAGTCTGGCCGCTTTGCGCGTAAGCGGGTGTCTACATCACTGTCCAGCCGCCGTCGACGCTCAGGCTTTGGCCGGTGACGTAGGAGGCGCTGTCGGTGAGGAGGAAGAGAGTGGGGCCGACGATCTCTTCGCGCTGGCCGATGCGTTGCAGGGCGGTCTTGGCGCTGAGCCGCTGGATGAAGGCGGGGTCGGTTTCCTGCACCTTGGGATTGGGAAAGGGACCGGGCGTGATGGCATTGAAGCGGATCTTCGCGGGGCCGTAATGCACGGCGAAGTAGCGCGTCATCTGGAGGATCGCAGCCTTGTTCGCGCCGTAGTCGATCGGGTTGGGGGTCATCGGCGCCACGTAAACGCGCGGGTCGGGTGACACGATGCCGTACATGCTGGAAAACAAAACGATGGAGCCGCCGCCGCGGGGCTTCATCGCCTCGGCCACGGTGCGGCAAAACTCGAAGGTGGGCGGCAGGGCCTTGGTGAGCGTGGTCGCAAACGTCTCGGCGGACATCTCCTCCAGCCGCTGGCCGCTCGACGAGGCGAAGACGAGGTGGACCACCGCATCGGGCGTGCCGTGGGTGCGCAGCAGCTCGGGCACACCGCGCGAGACCGCGCCGATCTCGCAGAGGTCGACGCTCGCGGGGGCGGTGCGGCTGAGCTTGTGCTCCGCGACAAAGCTTTCGGCGCGCCCCGGCAAATCAAGGCAGAGGACCTTGGCGCCGCAGCGGTCAAGCTCGGCCGTGATCGGGCCGCCAAGATGGCCGGCGCCGCCGGTGACCCAGATATTTTTTCCCTCAAGCGATGACCAGAGTTTCATAAACGAAAGACGATTGTGGAGACGAGAGGCGGCTGTGCGCGGATGAGTTTCAAGGAGCGGACGCGGCTGGGGTCGGGGTGGAGGGTGCAGGGGCGGGAGCCGCGCGGCCGGTCAACGCGGCGTAGATTGTGCGTGCCATGAGGGCTGCACCGCGCGCGTCGGGATGCACGCCGTCGGGCATGAGCGCGGATTGCTGGCCGAAGGTGGCATGGAGGTCGAGCAGCGGGAGATTCGCGGCACGGGCGACTTCGTCGATGCGGACAAGGATCTGTTCGCGGAGGACGCGATCGGTATCCCACGGCTGTTTCCCGCGGTCGCGGAAAAGCGGGACGGGGCGGCAAAGCAGTATGCGAGGTTTCGTTTCGAGCGCCTGGAAG
>JAZKEV010000400.1:0-2476 GCA_040386765.1 Verrucomicrobiota bacterium
CCTCGTTTTTCCCCGTCTCGTAGGCTCCGGCCAGTTCGAAGAATGTTTTGTCCAGAACCTGCTGCTGCCACGACGCCGAAAATTTGTCGTAGGTCGTGTCAAAATAGTCCGACGGCCCGGAGACGATGGTGTCCAACGGGAAGTTCACTCCCGGCACGGTGGTCGCGTTCGAGATGCTGGTCTGATTTTGGGTCAGTCCGTTGACGAAAGCCTCCGAACCCCTCGATTTGAAATTCCAGTTCTGAACGCCCAACTGCGGAGCGTTCATCACGTAAACGAGATAATTGGTGGTCGAGAATCCTTGGGAAACACCCGGAATGATATTCCGGGCGGTATTGCGGGCGGCCGTGGTGCCGGATTGGACCAAGGCCCGGTCGATCGTGTTCGCTTTCTGGAGCGGAGTCCGGGGATCGTTCAACCACGCTGACACGCTGTCATAGGCGAGGTAGGGCCGGGGATTCAGCTCGTCGATCCGGCCGGTCTCCGCATTGAGGTTGATCGTCGCGCCCTTGAAGGGCTGCAGCGTCAGATTCAAATAGGCCGAGTTGCGCCGCATATACTGAAACTCACGCGGGGTGCGTTGATCGGTGGACAAGGCGGCGAAGCGCAGCGCCACTTTGTTGGGGATGAGAATCCGGTTGATATCCACACTGGCGCGCTTCGAGCCTTCCGAGTCGAAGCGCACTTCCAGACCGTAGCTGTTGGCATTGAATCGTCCCGCCTTGTTGGTGGCGTCGAGCCCTCCGCCCACCGAGCCCAGACCGAAGAGCAGGGAATTGGGCCCCCGGGATTGGGTCACCGTCTCGGTGTTGAAATTGTCCACCTTGATGCGGCTGGTGAAAAAATTGTTGGTCAGCGACGTGGAGCGAAAGCCGCGCACGGTGAACGGCGTGCCCGTGCGCGACGTGACGGATTCCGGATCGGACGAATCCCCCTTGTAAGCCTGGGTGCTGGGCAAAAATTCGAGGGCTTCCTCGTAATTCACGGCGCCGATATCGCGCATGAATTCCTCGGTGAGGATGGTGATGGGATTGGCCAGATCGCGGACCTGGGTGCGCAGCTGGGTGCCCGAAAGCGTCTCGGTCGCGTAGTAGCCGCTGTTGGCGTCGGTGCTGACGATGAACGGATTCAGTTGGATCGTTTCGTTCTCCGCCGCGGGCGAGCGGACGGATGAGAGGGCGACACTTACTCCCGCGAGCAGCAGTGCGCGGGTGAAGGGGATTTTCGGGGTCTTCATTCGGATTAACGGACGGGGGTGAGGGGTGGACCGGGGAGCGGGCGTCTGAAGAGAGCAACGGCAGCGGGCCGGCAATGAAGTAACTTCGGACGGAAATCACGTCCGGGGTGAAGGGGTTCTGTCCTCCCTAGCCTAGTCGAAGCAAAAAATTCTGGGCATCCCCCGAAGAGGGGATGCCCGGCGGCGCCTTCGATGCCCGCTTACCGCCGCAGATACGTGGCGACGGCCTCCGCCCGGCTCCGCGCCTGCAGTTTCCCATAGATGTGGCTCACGTGCGTGCGCACGGTCTCGCGCCCGATGCCGAGCTGATCCGCCACTTCCTTCAAGATGCAGCCGGCGACGAGCAGATCGAGAATCTCGATTTCCCGCTTGCTCAGCTTCTCCGTCTCCGCGGCCGGAGTGCTCTGGTGGAAAAAGTGCACGACCTTCCGCGCGATCTGGCAGGACATCGGCGCGCCGCCCGCCATGATTTCCGACAAGGCCTCGAGCAGCAGGGCGCTCGCATCGCGTTTGACGAGGTAGCCGCCGGCGCCCGCCTTCAACGCCCGGAAGATCGTATCGCCGTCTTCGTAAGAGGTGAGCACGAGCACCTGCAACTGGGGCAGTCGGGCTTTGAGCCGGGAAATGCACTCGATCCCCTGCATGCCGGGGAGATGGATGTCCATCACCGCGACATTTGCGGCACACGCAGGGATGTCCACGAGAGCCTGCTCGCCGGAGGCGCATTCAGCCACGAGGCGGAAATTCGCGCTGCGCCGGATGAGCCCACTGAGGCTCTCGCGCACGTCGGCGTCATCCTCCACGATCGCCACGCCGGGGTTCATGCGCTCGCCTCCTTCAACGGCAGGCGCAGGTCCACCGTCGTCCCCCCGCCGGACGTCGACGCGATCTCACACGTGCCGCCAATCTCGCGCATGCGTTCGTGCATGTTGCCGATGCCATTGCGCCGCGTCTTGCCTGGCTCGCCAAAGCCGCAGCCATCGTCGCGCAGCGTCACGGCCAACGTCGCCCCTTCGAGCGCAAGGCGGATCTTTACCTCGGTGGCGCGCGCGTGCCGGAGCACATTGGTCAACACTTCCTTCACGACCATCATCAGGCGAAACCGGTGTCCGCTCGACAGCTCCGCCGCGGGCAGCAGGGTCGGGATCTCAAGGCGGCAGCGCACGCCGCCGGACGCCAACGCCTCGACGGCGTAGTGGCTGAGATGATCGCCAAACGCCGCGACCGTGTCGTGCTGCG
>JAZKEV010000401.1:0-17015 GCA_040386765.1 Verrucomicrobiota bacterium
CCGCGGACTAGTCTTTTATTTTTCCGCTTGAATCCACGCAGCTAGATCAACGTTACAGATGAGCCACGCGCGACGAGCGGGCGCGAGACCTTTTCGACCTACTGCACCGGGCGGAGCGAAATGCGATCATACGAAATCGAAGGGCCCGTTAGCGCGTTGGCTCTGGCGGCTGGTTTGGCTCCTCTTCATCTTCGATGTGTGTTGAGTGCCAATACTCGATGGAACCTAGTATCTCCGACACAAGGTGAGCCCCGGAGAGCGCAGAAACGTGAGGCACGAAATCTAGATCGTGGCGTGAATGCCAACCATCGACGTGAACATCTTTTTCGGCAGTAGAGATCATCCATCCGTCGAAATACACATACTGCTGCCCGATTTTAATGCCCTTCAGAAGAATTTTCATCCACTCGATCCAGTCGGTGATTTCCTTTTTTGTCGGATTTTCTTCGTTCGAGTGCAGCAGCACTCGCTCGGCAATTTTCTTCAACGGTTCGGACGTCTCAAAGGCCTCTGCAAACGTAAACGCCTTCTGGCATCGGCTACAGATAAAGAGCCAGCCACATCCACACCAAGGGCAGTCCATCTGCGCTGGAGAGGAAATGAGCGCCTCTGATTTCGAGCATCGACAATGGCTCACGAGGTCGTCGTTCGCCTTTCGCAGGTAGAGGGGCATTTTCGGTTTTCTTGGCTAACTGTCCCTGAATCAAGGCCGATGTTTTCGCCCAAAAACCCGAGAGCCCATTGCGGAGAATGCGCGCTCGTGATTCCCCCCGGTGGGGGTACCCGGTCCCGATTCCTACGCGCGGGGGCGGGCGTGACGCGATGTATGCGTGCGCGCGGGCGGGCGCGTGGGAAAGCGCTTCGATTCCTCCCAACAATTCCCAACAACATCCGGGCGTTTCGGTGACGTTCCGTGAGTCTGGGTGAGGAGTTCCGCCAGAGGAGAGCGTGGGTTTCATAGGGGACCGCCCATGGATTCGAATCCCGTTGGCCGCCCCATTTTTGGGTTTTGATAGGTAAAACGAGGCGAAAGCAGACGCGGGAAAGTGCGCATCCCAACGGAGTCCCGACAGATTTGGACTGCTTTTTCGCCCGCGAGCTACACCCGGGGCCGCACCACGAGCACCGGGCCCGGGCAGATTCCCGGCCAACTCCGCTCCTCCACCGGATGCCCCTATTCCTGCCACAGCACCTCGGACTTATGGGCGTAGTTCTTCCCAGAGGGATAACTGAGGACCACGGTGCGTTCGCCCTGCCCTCCGAGGCCGCCAAAAACCAAGTAAATGTACTCATCCATGCAGCCCTCCAGCATGATATTTCCCTCACGGGGTCTAATCCGAGCGGCTTGTATATCTCTGAACGGCTCTGGCGAGATGAGCCCTTCCGCAACAAAGTATCCCCTTTCGGGCGTGCTCGCATCGTTGGCGTACTTCTCCATGTCGAAATATAACTGACGAAGACGCTCCTGAGAAAGCGAACGGGCGTACTTTGCCGCCTTGGAGTTCCCCCGACACGAGGGGATACAGGAAGCTTGCGTCACGGCTAAGAGCACCACTGCGAATAAGAGCGCGACGCGGGTCATTGCTGAACATCAAAAGGCTCCCCGCCCCCTACAACAATAAATACGTCCGAGATCTCGCGCAGTTACGCGCTTGGTGGACAACGTTCTTTACCTTAACCCCGCGCGAAAAACCTGAAGCAGCTTCATCGCTCGTCCGGGGGCCGTGGGGAAGGACACTTGAGCGGCTTCGCGGCTGAGGAAGCCACTGTAACCGGGCATCGCCTTCACCTCCTCCGAGGCAAGGTCACGAAAACCCATAGTCCAATCGGGGAAGGTGCGTTCCGGGACTGACCCTGAGATCAAAATCTGGCAGCGGTGATGCCTAGGGTCCTCCGCGATTCGGGCATAGGTTGATCTAACCGTGCTCTCCTCGCCTTCAAGTAACTGCATAAAGTCACCGTCATGGGAGAGGAGGATTCCCGAAAGGCCGGCGAGCGCGTTCTTTTTCCGACTGTGCTCCAGTAGCGCACTGAGTTGAGGCGGGGTGAAAATGATCCGCGCCGAACTGACATACACCAACTGGAAAACAGGAACCGCTGAATCGCTCATTGTAGTCCGACCCGCGAAACCCGTGCAAGTTACCGTCGCACGCGTACTATCGGCTCCCTGCGACCGCGACCATGTGACCGACTGACCTCCCGATGTTTTCTCCCAAAAATCAGAGAGCCCATTGCGGAGAGGGCGCGTTTGTAGTTTCCCCCGATGGGGGTACCTGGCCTCGATTCCTATGCGCGTGGGCGGGCGTGACGCGATGTATGCGGGCGCGTGGGAAAGCACTTCAAATCGTCCTCACAATTCCTCACAGAATCGGGCCGTTTCGGTAGGTCTCCGTGTGTCTCGGTGAGGAGTTCCCTAGGGGAAGGACCGACTCTCAGAGGGACAGCTTCAGGGTTCGAATCCCGTTGGCCGCCCCATTTTGGTTTTCGTAGGTAAACCAGCGGAGAGGGAAAGAGGAGCGAAAGTTCAGCTCTGCGCCGTTGATCATCCCCGCCACGGCGAATTGCCGCAACTGCATCGCGCGCCCCACTGTTGCGCTGGCGTTTCATAAGGCACGTCGCCACCGGATTCCGCGCCGCGGTCCGTTCTCCAAGGAAAGGTCCTCGCTATTGTTCAGCAACGGCCGCTCCGTCGCTTCGACTATCGCGCCGAATTCCGGCCACACTTCTTATGCTGAACTCGCTCCCCCCACGCCGGAAAAATATGCGTTCCACGTTCGTTATCGCTACGATCCTCTTGCTGGCATGGGCCACGCGGGCCGTGGGTCAGACCACCGCTTATAGCAATCTCTCCACCTCCTCGGCCAATCCGATTCGAGACTTTACCGATATCCTGTCCATGGCGCAGAGCTTTACCCCCTCAGTCTCCGGCTCCATCAGTAGTCTTTCGCTCAATCTTAGCACGCGCAACCCGGGCCGCCCCGTTTACGATGTGCAGTTGTGGAGCAACAGCGGCGGCGCGACGCCTTTGCCCACGACGCTCCTGGCCACCTTTATAAACGACTACAACTGGAACAAGGATGTGGTCGAACCCGCCGACTCGTCTCATGTCGTCACCTTTGCATCGTCAGCGTTTTCCCAGAACTACTCGCTCACGGCGGGAACGACTTACTGGCTGGTGATCGCGACGACCGACGGGGTCAACAAAAGGTGGGGCGTGAGCGCCACCTCCGCCGGACCGAGCGCGGCCTACTACCTGAGCACGGGCACATGGGGACCGCTCTCCTTGAGCGGCGCGCTGGGCGCGCAGGTTTTGGTGACGGCGATTCCGGAACCCGGAACCTTTGCGATGATGGGCGGCCTCGCCGTGTTTGGCTTCGCCGCATATCGCAGGCGTCGCGCCGTACGCTCTAGCATCACGGCACGGCTGTAGTTGCCGAGGGGGTTAACGGCCAACTCGACTGGCCGGGTGAGCCGCCCAGTCGCCGAAAACATAGTCGGTGGGCTTCGCGGTTTTGTGGCACTCGATGCAGGAGAGGATACGGCCGGACTCAATCGTGCTCGCGTCGTCGAAATAGAAGTATTCCCAATCGCCGTTGGCCGGATCGAAGCCGGGCGCGCGCTTCACCATCCCGCCCACTCCATTATGGACGGTCCGATCGCGGGCGGTCGATTTGCCATCGCGAGTGGAAAGAAACCTTTTCTGCTTCACGATCACGGCGCCCGGCGCATACGCGTGGCCGCCGCTGCTAAAGCTCTGTGCGGCGCTGGGGTTCATCAAAACACGAATGGCGGAATGGGCGTGAGGCCCTTTCGTTTTTCGGGCGTTGTCCACGTGAAACTGGCTGGCCCCAATACACAGCATGGCGAGCTCCGGATTCACGTATACATCGTTGTCCGTCATCTGGCGGTAGGTTTGGTATTCAGCGACGATGGCAGCGATCGTAGGCCCCGCCTCCTGCGGCGCCTTGCGCGCCGTCGGGGGCTTCGCGCAGCCGGACAGAAGCGCGGCAACGGTCACGAGGACAGAGAGGAGCGGGGCGGAGCTAGACACCTCTAAGTGGGTCCCTGGCGCTGACGCTTTGTTGCACTTTTTCACGCAAACGGGCGAACGGGTTGGTGTCGATGGCGGAAGGACCGCCCGAGCGTCGAACCGCCCAAGGGCCCGATTTGTTGTCAGCCGAAGACGCGCAGCCAATGCTCCAGGCGTTTTCGGGCGGCGGTTGGTTTGCGGGCTTTTAGCTCGGCGAGCGCTTGTTCGATTTCACCGGTTGCCGTGAGCTTCGGAGGCGGCGGTGGCTCAGGCTCGGGAGCTGCCGGCGGTTCGGCCGCGGGTGACACGGGCTGGCGGGTGCGAGGGGCGGCGGCTTTGCGAGCCTTTCCTTTCTTCGGTTCCGCCGCGCCGGCGGGTGCGAAGGAGAGCTGCTCGCCAGCGATGAGGTCGTAGTCGATGCCGACGATGCGGCGATCGGCGAAGGGCTTGAGCGATTTGGGGAAGATCAGAAATTGCGCGTGGGCGCCGACGTAGAGGCCGACGGTGGCGTAGTCCTTTTTGGTGCCTTTGATCGTGCGATGCAGGGTCATCAGCCGCCCACTTTTGATGGCACGCTGGAGGTCGGGGTCTTTCTCAGGGCGCTGCCAGGTGACGTGGAGGTGCGGTTTCCCGGCTTTTGAAACGATCTGGGCGAACCGGGCGGTTTTCACCTCACGCTCTGACCCTCACGCCGCCGCGCGGTTCGACGCCCGATGGGCCAGCCCAAGCGAGGGCCACGAGGACCGGGCTTCTGGACGACAGCAGCCGCAACTTTTCCCTCTTGGTGGAATCTAAGTCGCTCTCCGCGCAGCCAATTACGAGCTGATGGAGGGCAAAATGGGATTGTGGCGAAGGGCGCGTTCGCAATTTCGATTTTTCGCAGGCATCTTCGATCTTCGAGCACCGAGACGCATGAAGAAATATAACGCCACCATCCTCCTTGTAGACGACGATCACGACTTCCTTCTCTTCGTGGAGCGCGCCTTTCGAAAGAACGGGGTAACGAGCCCCATCCACCAAGTATACGACGGTGCCGAAGCGATTGCGTATATGATGGGCGAAGGCAGGTTTTCAGACCGGAAAAAGTACGAGTACCCGACGTTTGTCATGACCGACCTCAAGATGCCCCGCGCGGATGGCTTCGCCGTGCTCCAGCATCTGAAAGGAAACCCGGAATGGGCCATCATCCCCACGGTGGTCTTCAGCTCTTCGGCGGACTTGGACGACATCAAGAAATCCTACATGCTGGGCGCGAGCTCGTACCATATAAAGCCGCACAGCATGTCGGAGCTCCGCGAGCACCTGGACATCCTGCACAAATATTGGATGACGTGCGAGACGCCTGAGGTGGACCGCAGCGGGCGACAACTCCACACCGACAGCGGCGGCAAGCTGGGGGATCGGTTCGCGCAGGCCACAGGGCGGGCCGAGCAGATTTCGGCTCCGCTCCGGGACACCTCACGAGACCCCAAGCAGCCCGAAGAGCCACGATGGCGCGACGGGGAACCCCGTCAGGAGTAGCCGAGCGATTGGACGATCCGCGGCTCGAGGCTCAAAATAAAATCCAGGCGCCGCCGGTCCTCATTCCATCGCGCGCAACAAGTCGTCGAGGGAGACGCTCGCGAAGCTCGTGGCGGAGTCGCTCATCGCGTAAGGAATGATGAGCTCGCGCTGATGGAGAATCGCGCCGCAGGTGTAGACCACGTTGGGCACGTAGCCTTCGCGCTCGGCTTCGTTGGCGGAAAGCAGCGGGTGGCGCAGCCGCCCGATCACGCGCGACGGATCGTGCAGGTCGAGCAGGAAGGCGCCCAGGCAGTACTTCCGCATCGCGCCGACACCGTGGCTCAACACGAGCCAGCCGGCCTCCGTCTCGATGGGCGAGCCGCAGTTGCCGATCTTGATGAACTCCCAGGGCTCCGCCGGCTTCAGCAGCACCTCGGGCGCGTCCCAGAAATGCAGGTTGTCGGAACGCATCAGGAGGATGTTCTCGTCGTCCTGCCGCGAGAGCATCGTGTAGAGACCGTCGATGCGGCGGGGAAACAACGCCATGCCTTTATTCTGCGCCGCGGGGCCGTTCAGCGTGAGGAATTTGAAGTGCACGAAATCTTCCGTCTGCAGGAGCTGCGGCAGGATGATCTTGCCGTCGTAGGCGGTGTAGGTGGCATAGTACGTCACCTTGCCGTCGTCATCCTTGAACTGCACGAACCGGGCGTCCTCGATGCCGTTGCTCTGGCTGGGCGAGGAAGGGAAAATCACCCGCTGGGAAACCGGCTGCGCGGGATCGAAGCGCACGTCGTAGTTCGACTCGGCGAGCAACAACATGCCCCGCGCGGCGCGCTCCGCGGTCGCGGGATTCTCCTCCGTGCGCCCGCGCTCCGTCGCCAGCACCCGGTGCAGGTCCTCCACGGTGAAGGTGGGGTCGAGTTGGGCCAGGACGGCGCGGCTGAAGCGGGTGCGCACGCCCGCCTCGTCGAGCTTCCGGGCGAACAACGCGGTCTCATACGCGGCATTCGGCACGCGTTCCGGCTCAGCCGAAAACGCCACGGGCGGCATCAACGTCACACGGTGCTGCGCGCTGATGACCCCGACGCGAAAGGTGATCGAGGAGATGTGCCCCTCCCCCGTCGCCCGGAGGCTGAGGATGAAGCGCAGGGCACCCCGCGGGAGCCCGGACTGATCGGGGTGAGGCACGATCGAGGGATTGAAGAGCGCCGCCGACTCCGGCGAGTATTCGTGGGTGAAGTACGCCCCGATCAGCACGGCGCGCTCGGCAGAAGGCTTGGGCTGATCCGCCGCGACATAGTCGCGCACGTGGTTGAAGCGGCCCTGAAAAAACTTTTCCACCGCCCCGTGCCGGTTGCCGAACTCCCCCAGCACTTCGCCGAGCGTCCGCGCCACCTCCGCCTCGGTGAGGCTCATCACCTGCGCCACGATGCGGCGGGCGATGTCATCGGTCGTAGGCCGAAAGGGCCGCATCAACACGCGGGAGTGATCGGGCCGGAGGGTGGGCCCGATGCGCTTCGCATGGACAATAGGTGAGGCAAGTTTCGTCATTAGATTATGGGTGGCCGGATTTCCGGCGATTATTTCGCTCCCAGCTCAGTGAAGCTGGTGATCGTGTCTCGGAGCGCCTGCATCTCGGCGAGCGCGAGCAGGAAGGCTAAAGTGGACTCGGCCCCCTGGTTCTGGCTCAGGCGGTCGACATGCAAGCCGTCGCGACAGCCGCCGGTGGTCGAGTCGTAGAGGGCGAGGCCCAGATCGTTCCGGCCGAGAAACCATTCGAAGGCGCGACGCGCCTCCGCGTGCCAGAAGGGATCGTGCGTCGCATGATAGGCCTCGATGCACGCCGACACGGTCGCCTGCCCTTCGATGGGTTGCTGGTCGAAGAGCGCGCGGGTTTCGCCGCGGGGATAGAAGCCATTGGAGCCGACGGGCCGGAACGAGCCGACTTCCGAGGTCTGCACCTGCACCAGCCAGCGGAGGGTTTTCAAGCCCAGCTCCAGCATCGGCCGGTCATTCATGCTCCGCCCGCTCAGAATGATCGCGTGCGGCAGCTTGGCGTTGGCATACGAGACCACGTCCTCGAACCAATCCCAACCGGGGCCGGCGGCATCGGCATGCCGTTGCAGCAGCTTGTTTGTCAGCGTCTCGCGGAACTGCATCACCCGGCGGTCACCGCTCAGGCGCCGCAGGTACGCGTCGATTCCGATGAGCGTGGAGGCCCACGCGCGCGGCGACGTGAATTCCGCCGCCACGGGCAGCGCCTGCTCGAAGAGCTGGGCCGCGAGCATCTGAAAACTCCCCTGCCCCGACTGCGCCACGCAAAGGCCCAGCGCCCACAAGGCGTGCCCCTGGCAATCCTCCGAGCCGGCTTCGGTCTCGAGCCAGCGGCGATCGAAGCTCATGAAATTGCGGAAGCGGCCTCGCTCGCGGTCGAAGGCGTGGTTCAGAAAGGCGGCAAACGTGGTGGCGTGGGCCTGCAACCGCGGGGAGCTCTTACCCAGGCGCTCCAGCATCAGCGCCAGCACGAGAGCGCGGGCATTGTCGTCGGTGCAATAGCCCTCGGCGAAATTCGGCACGGTGAAACTGGCGTGCTGAAAAATGCCGGTCGAGTCGCTCATCCGGAAGAGGTGATCGAGCTTCAGGTCGGGCAGCTGGTCCGGCTGCTCGTCGAGCGTCTTGATCGGCGACGACTTCGTGCCGACGAAGCTGTGATCGAGCCGCGCCTGCTCGAACGATTTCACATAGAGCTCCGCCACCCGGCTCCAGACCATCTCCCGCCCGAGCTTGTAGGCAGTCTTTCGCATCGCGTGGCGCCCCGCTTCATCCCGCAGGAGGGCGATGACCGCCGTGGCGATGGCCTGGCTGTCGCGAAACGGCACAATCGTGCCGCGGTCATGAGCCAGCAATTCCGTGGCGTGCCAGTAGGGCGTCGAGATGACCGCGTTACCGGCGCCAAAGGCATACGCCAGCGTGCCCGAGGTGATCTGCGTCTCGGTCAGATAGGGAGTGAGATAGATGTCCGCCGCGCCGATGAAGCGCATCAGCTCGTCGAGCTCGACGAAACGATTGAAGAACACGACGTGCTTCTGGACGCCGAGTTCCTTGGCCAGCCGCTCCAGGCTGAGGCGGTAGGCTTCGCCTTCGTCGCGCAGCAAATTGGGATGCGTCTGCCCGAGCACGATATAAACGATGCCGGGAAATTCGCGAATGATCTCCGGCAGCGCACGCAGCGCATATTCGACCCCCTTGTTGGGTGAGAGCAGTCCGAACGTGAGCAACACCTGCTTCCCTGCGACCGCGAACTCGTCCTTGAAATAATTGGGGTCCGCAAAGGGCATGTCCGGAATCCCATGCGGGATGACGTCGATTTTCGCGTCGGGCGCCTGATAGACCTCGCGCAGAAAGCCGCGGCCGCGCTCGCTCATCACCACGAGGCGGGTGGACAGCCGGATCAATTCGCGCATCACGCGGCGCTGGTCCTCGTTGGGATCGCGCAGGACCGTGTGCAAGGTCGTGACGATCGGCATCCGCAATTCACGCAGCAGGGCGATGACGTGGCTGCCCGCGGGGCCGCCAAAAATCCCGAACTCGTGCTCCACGCACAGCACATCCACCGCCGTGATGTTGAGGAAGTCGGCCGCGCGCAGATAAGACGGCAGATCCTGCTCGGTGATCTCGAAGCGAACTTCCGACGGATAGTCGTAGCCCTCCTCGATATCGTTCACGGGCACCACGGGGCATTGCAGCTGCGGAAACTTGGTGGCGATGGCGCAACGCAGGTCGGTCGTGAAGGTGGCAATACCACACTTTCTCGGCAGATAGTCGCCGAGAAACGCCACTTTGGTCAGGTTATTGGAATGCCGCATGAGTGAGATCGCGTCAGTGACCCGATGTCCCGACCACCCAGCCCATCCCACAGAATAGCTACATTCTTAAGACGCGTGAGCCGCGGCGAACATCGTGAAAGGCAGAATCACCGTTCTCCTCATATCACTCGGACGATAGCATGCGCGGCGTTGCAGGATTAGCGAACGCCATTTCACCAAATCTCAGAATCCCCACCGCCCTTTTTCTTATTCGCGCGCTCCATGGGTATTTTGAAAATGGGCTGTCATCGGAGCGCAGCGAAGAATCCACGGAGACAAACAGGAAACGAACACCTTGCCGCCTTCGCACGCGTGGATTCTTCGCCGCACTCAGAATGACAGCGTGGATTGTCGCTCTTGCTCTATTTCGAAATCGAAAACAGGTCTCAAGAGACGCGCTGACTCCCGAAGCTTGGGGCCTGCGAATAATAGACGGACCGCGGAGGCAAAGTGTTTTCGCTGCCGTCCAGCGGCGACGGCTCACGCCGCTGCGCGGCGTAGGCTCCGTTGGGAGCCGGCATCCAAGCGCAACCTGTCGCGCATGGCGGTCAGCAACGAGTCGGGCCCGCCTTGGGGAGTTGTGCGCCGGCAATGCTCGAGCGCACGGGAACACGCGGCCATCCGCGCATCCGGGAATTCGAAGCATAATTTCAAGATCGCTTCATTAAGCGCCGCGTCGGTCCACGCGGATTTGAAAGACAACATTTCACCACTTTAATATGGAGGGCCGGCGAAAGCGAAAATTAGAACGGAGCTAAACCCATGGCAGGGAGGCTCGCTTCCAATATTAAAGGGCGCTGCCAGAGGGGGACGCGCATGTCGGGGCGAAGAACCGCGCAGCGCCCCTCCTCACTCCTCGTTTTCCCAGTGAGGGGTTTCGACCTTCTTGGACTCGGGCGAGTTGGCCTCGCGCAGCCAGATGGAGAGCAACACCATCGCGCCGATGGAGAGAAATTCGCTCTGCCAATTCTGCAGCGATTCGAACCAAAAGCGCGAGGACCGGAAGTATTGAAAGAGGGTGATCGCCGGTTCGCCGTCGTGGAGGCGTTCTTCATTGTACAACCGCACTCCCGCGTGGAGGTGCCACACAAACCCGACGGCGAAGAGGAGAAACAGCGCAGCGGAAAGCGAATGCTCGTACAGCCGGAGAATCCATCCGCCGCGCCGGACGGGCCAGGGAGAGTCGGGGCGGGGCTGCGTGCAGGTGTGCGAATGCTTTTCCTCGGGGTCTTTCGATTCGGCGGAGCCCTTCTGGTACAGAAAGGCCGTCGCGACCACGAAGACGAACATCTGGAAAAACTCGCTCTCCCAATTCTCCGCCGTCGCCTCGCCGAAGTGGGCGCTCTGCACGTAGGCGCCGTAGCCGAGCTCGGACTCGCCGCGCTTCTGCCGCTCTTCGTTATATTGGAGTTTTCCGGTGACCACCTGGCCCACGAAGAAGGTCCCGAAGAACCCACCCAGCATCACGAGAGAAAGACCGTGGTTGCGAAGGAAGCGACGCATACGGGGGGTTGGAATTATACCTCAGCGGGAGGCGAAGGGTCGAACGAAGCGGCCACGCCCACTGCCTGCCTAGCTGCGCCCCTTACCGCGAAGGGCGGGCGCGGTGGAATCGTGGCGGTGCCGAACCTGCATTGGACGCATGCGCCGACAGAACGGCATCGGGTCGGTAAGTTCCCCACCGGCGCGCAGGCGAGGTTGATGCCGGGCGGCGGGCGTCTGCCATCACGCGTCGTCGTCCTGCGCCGCGGCGATATCGACCAGGGTTTTGCTATGCCTCAGCACCAGCACGGTCTGCTCGTTTAACACGAGCATTTCGTCTCGCGCCGCCGAGGGTGGCTGCAGGCGAAGCTCGGCTCCGCGGGATTCGGCGCTGGCGATTCGTTCGCTGAGGTCAGCGAGCCGTTGCTGGCGTTTCTCCCGCGACGTCATCGCACCAGCGCATCCAAGAATTTCGCGGGGACAAATTCGAAGCGCTTGTTCCTTTTCCCGAAAATGTATCGGAGAAGCGGGGTGCGATGAGGTGGGAAATTGCCTGCTTCGCGTGAGGAACGGAGGGTGAGTTTGGGGCGGCAAAGTAGGGCTGCGCGGCGGCACGCGCTTCGAATGGCGTTGGTGGTTCGAAGCGCGGGCTGAAGCTCCGTGCTACGGGCAGCGGCCTATGAGCCGTTTGCCAGTTAGACCGCCACCTTGCTGGCGCTGGTGAGTCGTCGGACGAGCGCCTGCGAGCAGGCGGCCTACCCAGCTGCGGTCCATTTCTCAAACCGTACTTAGTCGGCGCGGGCGCCGACTCACTTTCAGTCGGAGATGCGGGGGATTTTGCGCGTGCGGCCGCTTTGATACATCGTCAGGTGCGTGGCGCGGCCGTTTTCGGCGCGGTGGAATTCCACGTAGGCATTGACCTCTTTGAGGACGAATTTCGTTTCGCTCTCGGGCGCGAGCGTGGCGGGTCGCTGGCCGGTGAGCTGGGTCGTGAGTTGTCCGTCCACGAGCCGGATGGTGTTGGTCATGCCGGGGCGCATCTCGTAGACGCCGCAGTAGGCCTCGAGCGTCGCGGTGGGCACGGTGAGGGCCACGGCCGCGGCCTTGGCCTCGTGGGCGGCGGCAGCACCGGGATCGAGCACCGCCTGCGCCAGCTCCTGGCCGAGCTTGGCGGTACTGCGCGTCTCCAGGTTGGAGAGCACGACGATCGTGAGGCCTTCGTTGGGATAGTGGCCGAGGAAGGAGGAGAAGCCCGCGATGGCGCCGCCGTGCTCGATGAGCTTGCGTCCGAAGGAGTCGTAGACCCGGACGCCGAGCGCGTAGCCGTCCTGGGCGGGAGTCAGCAACTTCGCGCGTGAGGCCGCGGTGAGGAGCTGGTCGCCGAAGATCGCCTCGGCCCAGCGCCGCAGGTCGTGCGTGGTGGAGTAGATGGCGCCGGCGGCATGGGGCACGGACATGTGGCTGTAGGAAGCATTGAAAATCTCGCCGCGGCTGAGTTCGTAGCCGCGGGCGCGGCGCGGGAGGATGCGACTATTGGAGTCGACTCCGGTTTCTTTCAGGCCGAGGGGATCGAGCACGGCCTCGCGCAGGAAGTCGCCGAAGCTCTGGCCGGCGAGCGTTTCGACGATGAGGCCGAGCACGAGGTAATTGGAGTTGCTGTACGCGAAGCGGGTGCCGGCGGGAAAATCGAGCGGCTGATCACGGAAGCGACCGACCATCTGCCGGACCGTGGCGGGCTGGCTTTTCCAGAGGAAGAATTCGGGGTCGCTGGTGACATTCGAGAGGCCCGAGGTGTGCGTGAGCAGGTGGTGGAGCGTGATCTGGCTCCACGCCGCCGGCGCATCGGGCACGTGCGCAGACACTGGATCGGTGAGCTTCAGCTTGCCGCGCTCCTCCAGCAGCAGGATGCAAACGGCCGTGAATTGCTTCGTGATCGAGCCGATGCGGAAATGCGTGTCGGTGGTATTGGCGACGTCCCACTCGAGGTCGGCCAGACCGTAGGCGCGGTCGAAGATGACCTCGCCCCGCTTCGCGACCAGCACCGCGCCGGTGAATTGCCTCGCGGCCACCTTCTCCTGCACGATCTCCTCCATCCGCGCGGTCGCAGCGGCGCCGCGGCTGCGGGCGACGAGCGCGACAAAGGCAAAGCAGGCCAGCGTGGCGCACATCCAGCGCGCGAACCGACGGGAGACGAGGGAAGAATTCATGCGCGGCGAGTATCGCAACGCTCCATGAAGTCCCGATGAAGACGACGTGAAATGCGGACGAAATATCCGGCGTACCCGGGGGAGGTTCTGCCAGTTGTCCGCACTCATGATCGGAGATTTCCCGATATGTAAACCACTCGACAACAACGAATCGGAGCCGAACCTTTTACCCCCAGTCTACCGGTTTGCTCCAGCAAGCGCCGGTCTTGGTTTGCTTCATCCCATGTACGGCGTCCGCACCGCACGCTATCTCCGGCATTTTCTGGCAGTCGCACTCATCTGCGCCACGTGGGCCCGCGCCCAGGAGCGGACGCTGTCCGAATATCAGGTGAAGGCGCTCTTCATCTTCAATCTGGTGCAGTTCGTCGAGTGGCCGGCCTCCGCCTTTCCCGCGCCCGATACGCCTTTCTATATTGGAGTGCTGGGCGACAACCCGTTTGGCGATGACCTGCTCACGGCGATCAAGGGCGAAAAGGTCGGAGGACGACCGCTGGTCCTGGTGCAAGGGCGGTCCCTGGAGGCCGTGAAGCACTGCCAGCTGCTTTTCGTGAGCCGGTCGGAACGAGCCCGCGTGGATACCATCCTGGCGGAGTATGCCCGCAAACCCGTGCTGACTCTGGGTGACGTGCCTAACTTTGCCGCCCGCGGGGGAGTGCTGAACTTCTACCTCGACGGCGCCAAGGTGCGCTTCGAGCTCAATCGCGCCGCCGCGCAGCAGGCAGGCCTAAAGCTCTCGGCGCAGCTGATCCGTCTCGCGAAACCCGTGGGCTCTCCGGGAGGCGGCCCGTAGCATGCACTGGTTTCACCAACTGCCCGTCCGGCGAAAGCTGAACTGGATCATTCTGTCGATCTGCGGCCTCGTGCTGGCCTTTGCCGGCACGGCGATCGGACTCTATGAGTTGAGCGCCTACCGGCGGTCGGTGGTGGTCGAAACCACGATCCTCGCGGATGTCGTGGCCGCAAATGTCAGCGCCGCGCTCGCCTTCGACGACGAAAAGGGCGCCCGCGTTTCGCTCGAGTCCCTGCGCTCCGATCCCCATGTGATGTCGGCCGCGCTTTTCCGGCAGGATGGCGCGACGCTCGCGGAATTTGTGCGGGACGGGCAACGGACAGCGGCGCCACCGCGGGCGGGTGCGCTCCGCGCCGAGTTTACCGACGAGGGGCTCGTGGTGGTGCGCGCGGTGGCGCTCAACGACCGCCCGCTCGGCACGATCTACCTCCAGCGCGATTTGCGGGATATCCGGCAGCGCATGCTGGTCTTCTCCGGCATCGTGGCGCTGACGCTCGTCGCGGCCCTGCTGGTGGCGGCGGCGTTAAGTTCCCGGCTGCAGCGACCGATCACCACCCCGATCCTGATGCTCGCCGACGTGGCGCAGGATATTTCGGAGCGGAAGGATTTCAGCGTGCGCGCGCCGGTGGTGACCGGCGGCGAGATCGGCAAGTTGACGACGGCGTTCAACGATATGTTGTCCGCCATCGACCAGGGCCGCACGGCGCTGCTCGGCGCCAACGAGCAGCTGCGCAAGGAAGTCTCGGAGCGGCAGGTCGCGGAGCGCCGGGTGACCGCGCAGGCCACGCGCCTCCTGCAGCTCAACGATCTCACGCGCGCCATCGCCGAGCGGCAGGACGTCGAAAGCGTCTTTCAAACGGTGGCGGGGAGCGTGGAGGAGGAGCTGCCCGTCGACTTCGCGTGCGTCTGCACCTACGACGAAGATCGCGACACCCTGTTCATCTCCACAATCGCCCGCGGCAGCCTGCCGCTGGCGGAGGAGATGGGCATGAGGCCGCCCTTTGCGATTCAAGTGGAGACCAACGGGCTCGCCCGCTGCCTAAAAGGCGAACTGGTCTACGAGCAAAACACCCTGACGCTCGACAAGCCGCTGCTGCTGCGGATGGGCGCCGCGGGACTGCGCGCGGTGGTGATCGCGCCCCTCCTGGTCGAGAGCCGCGTCTTCGGCGTGCTGATCGCCGCGCGGCGCGAGAAGGCGTCGTTCACGAGCAGCGATTGCGAGTTCCTGCGGCAGCTGAGCGACCACGTCGCCCTGGCCGCGCATCAATCGCATCTCTACACGGCCCTACAGCGCGCCTACGACGACCTGCGCCAGACGCAGCAGGCGGTCATGCAGCAGGAGCGGTTGCGCGCGCTCGGGCAGATGGCCAGCGGCATCGCCCACGACATCAACAACGCGATCTCGCCCATCTCCCTCTACATCGAGTCGATGCTGGAGCGGGAGCCCAACCTCACGACGCAGGGCCGCGAGCGGCTCACCATCGTGCAACGCGCGATCGACGACGTCGCGCAGACGGTGGCGCGGATGCGGGAATTCTACCGCCAGCGCCCGCAGGCGCTCTCGCTCGTGCGGGTCGGGCTGAATCCGCTGATCCAGCAGGTGATCGAGCTGACGAAGGCGCGCTGGCACGACATGCCCCAGCAGCGCGGCATCGTCTTCGAGCTGCGCACGGAGTTCGCGCCGGACCTGCCGGCGATCAAGGGCGTCGAGGGCGAGATTCGCGAGGCGCTGACCAACCTCATCTTCAACGCCGTCGATGCCATGCCCACGGGCGGCAAGATCGGGCTGCGGACCTTCGTGAAGCACGCGAGCAACGGGACGAACCCTGCGGACGCGCGGGTCGTGATCGAGGTCTCCGATGGCGGCGGGGGTATGAGCGCCGAGACTCGACGGCGCTGCATGGAGCCCTTCTTCACCACCAAGGGCGAGCGCGGCTCCGGCATGGGCCTCGCGATGGTGTACGGGATGGCGAAGCGCCACCAAGGCGAGATCGAGATCGAAAGCACGGAAGGCCAGGGCACGTCCGTCCAGCTGCTGTTCCCCCTTGCCGTGGGGCCCGACCCCTTCGTCGACGTGGCGCAGCATCGCCCCCAGCGGGGCCTGAGGCTGCTACTGGTGGACGACGATCCCCTGCTGTTGAAATCCGTGAGCGAGATCCTCGAGACCGATGGACATCAGGTCGTGACCGCGAGCGGCGGACAGGAGGGCATCAACACCTTCACCGACGCGGTCGAGCAGGCCCAATTCTTCGACGCGGTCATCACCGACCTCGGCATGCCCTACGTCGACGGCCGGCGGGTGGCCGCGGCGGTAAAAGCAGCGTCCGCTGAGACTGCCGTCTTCATGCTCACCGGCTGGGGCCAGCGGCTTGCGGCGGAAGGCGATGTGCCGGCGCAGGTCGACCGCGTGATGAACAAGCCGCCGAAGCTGCGCGATCTGCGCGAAGTGCTGGCCACGGTAAAACCCCGCCCACGCCCATGAGTGAACCGACCCTCCGCCTCCTGGTGCTCGATGACGAGACCGCACTGGTCGCGGCGCTGCTCAGCACGCTCCGCGAAAACGGCTACGACGCCGCCGGCGCCACGACACCCTCCGAGGCGCTCGGGCGGTTGCGGGCCCAGCGCTTCGATGTGCTCCTGACCGACCTGAACCTGCCGGAGATGGACGGCCTCGCGGTCGTGCGCGCGGGCCTCGCGATCGACCCGACGCTCATCACGATCGTGATGACGGGGCATGGGAGCGTCGACACCGCGGTGGATGCCATGAAGGCCGGCGCGGCCGACTATCTTCTCAAGCCTTTCAAGATGCGGACCGTGCAGACGGTGATCTCGCGGGCGCTCGCCGCACGCACACTGCGGCAGCAAAACGAAACGCTGCAGCGCCGCCTCGCCGCCCGCACCCACGAGCTGGAAGCGACCAACAAGGAACTGGAGGCGTTCTCCTACTCGGTCTCGCACGATCTGCGGGCGCCCTTGCGCGCCATCTCGAGCTACGCGCAACTGCTGCTGGAGGAGCTCGACGGCGGAAACCCGGCCGAGCTGAAAGGCTATGCGCAGCGGATCTGCGCAGGGGCAGACCGCATGGCCGGACTGGTGAGCGACCTCCTGCGGATGGGGCGCGCCTTCCGAAAAGATCT
>JAZKEV010000401.1:17025-28423 GCA_040386765.1 Verrucomicrobiota bacterium
CGAGCTCACCGAGGTGAACCTCACGGCGCTCAGTCGCGCGACCGCGGAGAAGCTGCGCGCCGCGGCGCCGGACCGGGCGGTGGAATGGACCATCGCGGAGGGCATGGAGGTCTCCGCGGACGCGGGCCTGATCGCCATCGCGATCGAGAACCTCCTCGACAACGCGTGGAAGTACACCGCCCGCCAGGGGGTCGCCCGCATCGCGGTCGGGCTGACGCAGGCGGACGGCGAAGACACGATCACGGTGACCGACAACGGCGTGGGCTTCGACATGGTGGACGCCACCAAGCTTTTCGCGCCGTTCTCGCGGCTGCAGAGCGCCGCGGATTTCGACGGGACCGGCGTCGGCCTCGCCACCGTCCAGCGCATCGTGCACCGGCATGGCGGGCGCATCTGGGTGAAGGCCGAGCCCGGCAAAGGCGCCACCTTTTCTTTCACGCTGCCGCAGATGCCCGCAGGCGGGCAGCAGAGCTCCGACCCCCATTCGTCCTCATGAAGCATTGTGCGAAAACCGCGTTGATCCTGGCCGGAGCGGCCCTCATCGCCTCGACGTCTCCCGGCCAGCCGGCAGGGGCGCCCGCCGCGCTGAGCGAATTCAAGAAGCTCAGCCTCGAGGAGCTCCTCGATGTGAAGGTGACCTCCGTCTCGCGGCGCGCGGAAAATGCCAGTCGCGCCGCGGCCGCGGTGGAGGTGGTGACGGCCGAGCAGATCGAGCGCACGGGCGCAGCGAGCCTGCAGGATGCGCTGCGGCTGGCCACGGGCGTGCAGGTATCGGGCTTTGGCGGGCACTCCTACGCGATCAGCAGCCGCGGGTTTACCAGTCTCGCGGCCAACAAGCTCCAGGTGATGCAGGATGGGCGGAGCCTATATAGTCCCCTCTTCTCGGGTGTTTTCTGGGACGCCTATGCGGCGATGCTGGAGGATATAGACCGCGTCGAAGTAATCCGCGGGCCCGGTGCCACGATGTGGGGCGCCAATGCCGTCAATGGCGTGGTGAACATCATCTCGAAGGATGCCAGCGCCACGCAGGGCACGCTCGTGAGCGCGGGCGGCGGCTCGGAGGAGAGGGCCTTCGGGGCGGTGCGCTACGGCGGGAAGACCGGGCAGAACACGCACTACCGCGTGTACGGGCGCTTCCACAATCGCGACGGCGCGGCGCTGCCGAGCGGGGCGGACTCGTTTGCCACGCCGTCGGAGCAGCAGGCGGGATTTCGCGTCGATTCGCGCAGCCAGGCGGGCACACACCTCACGGTGCAGGGCGACTATTTCGAGAACGAGATCGAAGCGACTGCGGCCCAGGATAGCTCCAACCGGGATATCAACCTGCTGGGTCGCTGGACGCGGCAGTACAACGCCGACACGGAATTCCAGCTGCAGAGTTACTACGACCACTTCGAGCGCAACGTGCCCGGCCAGATGCGCGACCGGCGCAACACGTTTGATCTCGATTCGCAATATCGCAGCCGGCTGGGGGACCGTCACGAGATCATCGTGGGCGCGAACTACCGGGTGTCGGCGGACCACACGGGCTCCGAGGGCACGGCGCAGTTTGTGCCGGATGGGCGCACGACGTCGATGGCCGGCGCCTTTGTGCAGGATGAGATCACGCTGGTGCCGCAGCGCTTCTCGGTGGTCCTCGGCTCGAAGTTCCAGTGGGACAGCCTCGACGGCTTCCAACCGCAGCCGAATCTCCGCGCCCTGTGGACGCCGGACGACCACCAGACCGTGTGGGCCGCGGTGGCGCGGGCGGTGCGCATGCCCACGCGCATCGACGAGGACCTGCGCTTCGTGCCCATGCCCGCGACCGGCGTGGTATTCGTCCGCGGCAATCCCGACTTCAAGCCGGAGAAGCTGAACTCCTTCGAGCTCGGCTACCGGGTGCGGCCGATCAAGCGGCTCTACCTCGATGTCACGGCCTTTGCGCACGACTACGACGACCTGCGCAGCCTGGAGCCATCCCCGCCCCTCGGCATCCCGCTGGTGCAGTACAACCGGCTCGACGCCCAGACGCGCGGCGTGGAGGTGGCGGTGAAATTCGAGGTGGCGAAGTGGTGGCAGCTCAGCGGCAACTACAGTTACCTCGACAAGAAACTGAAGCCGCGCGCGGACAGCAACGATCCGAACCGCGGTGCACTGGAGGGCAACGACGCGCCGCGGCTGTTTTCGCTGTGGTCGGCGATGGACCTGCCGAAGCGCGTCACGCTGGACACGATGCTGCGGCACGTGGGCACGCTGCCCGTGCCGGTGGTCCCAAGTTATACGGAGCTGGATGTGCGGATCGCCTGGCGCCCGAACGACGCGTGGCAAGTCGCGCTCGTGGGGCAAAATTTGCTCGACCGCCAGCACTTGGAGTTTGGCACGGCTTCGCCGACTACGAGCGAGATGCAGCGGGGATATTATGTGAAGGGGACGTGGCGGTTTTGAGGGAGGGGACGGGCAAGGGCATCCGGGTTAAGGGAGCAAGGCATCGGGATGCCGCTAAAGGATTTCACCAACGGTGAAATCTTGAATGGAAATTCACGCGCGCGGGTACACGAAACCGTGTGTGCAGGATTGCAGCACGGCTTGGCCCACTCACAGTCACAGGCGCCCAGCTTACCCCTACCCCACGGCAGACGCCGTTGGCTGCTTTTGAACATACCCCAACCCATGAAGATTAATTCCACCCTGTCCCGGTGGCTGCTCGCCCTTGGACTCATCCTCGGTTCGCTTCCGGCGGCTTTCGGCCAGGCGACCAGCACGGGAACCATTTCCGGACGCGTCGCCGAAGGCGCAACCGGCCGCTCGCTGCAAGGCGCCATCGTCAAGGTGGTCGGCTCCTCCGCCATCGATTACACCGATCCCGATGGACGCTATACGCTCCCGGGCGTGCCGGCGGGCACCGTCTCGGTCGAGATCGAGTACGTGGGCCTCGATGTGCAGCGGCAGACGGTGGTCGTCTCCACGGGCGCCACCGCGACGCTCAATGTCGATTTGAAGAGCGAGGTGCTGCGCATGCAGGCCTTTGAGGTCGCCGAGGCCGCGCGCGGCCAGGCTCAGGCCATGAACCAGCAGAAGACCGCGCAGGGCATCATCAACATCGTCTCCGAGGAAACCTTCGGCGCGATGAACGACGGCAACATCGGCTACGCGCTCCAGCGCCTCCCCGGCCTCACGGTGAATGAGGGCGAGGACGGCGCGCCCGAGGGCGCCAACATCCGCGGCATGCCGAGCGACATGAATTCCTTCCAGATCGACGGCAACCGCATCCCGACTTCGGGCGGCAGCCGCGGTTTCAATACGCGGCAGCTCGTCTCCGACGGCATCGCGACCATCGAGGTCATCAAGGCCGCCACGCCCGACCGCGATGGCGATGCCATCGGCGGCACCATCAATGTCGTGTCGCGCTCCGCGTTCCAGCGCGACGGCCGCGAGATCAAGCTCGCCGCCAGCGCCAACTACCTGGGGCTCGCCGAGAAGTGGGGCTATAATACCCGCGCGACCTACAGCGACATCTACAGCCTCTTCGGCAAAAACAAGAACCTCGGTGTGAGCGTGAGCGCCACGAAGTACCAGACGAACCGCTACTACACGAACAACGACAACGATTACAAAATCCTCCACGCGTCCACGAATCCGACGCTCAACCTGCCGACCGAGACCTTCATCTATCCCTATGCGGCGATGGTGCAGTACAATCTCCGCGAGACCAACACGTGGGGACTGAATGCGACGATCGACTTCCGCACGGGGCCGACCAACAGCTTCTATTTCAAGCCGCTGTACTCGCACTACGATATCGAGTCCTCGCGCTATATCACGCGGCACTACTTCGACTCGCGGCACCAGGATGCGCTCACGGGGCGCAAGGTCTTCGAGTACATGACGCAGAACACCGGTCGCGGCATGGATGGGCAGGCCGGCGCGCAGGGCAGCACGCGTTTCATCGCGGAGGAAGCCGATACGCACAACGATCTTTATGGCGCCTCGTTCGGCGGCAAGCACCAGTTCGAATCGTCGACCGTCACCTACGATTTCTTCTACTCGCGCAGCGATTACGAGCGCGACAACGACTCCAGTTTCACCGTCTACAACTCGCCGCGTGCGACGACGTGGACGCAGTATGAGTACGACTTCAGCCAGCGCCTGCGGCCCTCCGTGCGCATCGTCAATGGCGTCAACCCGCGCGACCTGAGCACCGCCTACCTCGGCGAGCTCAGCATCGAGCCCGAGGCGAAGGTCGAGGAGGCGATGAACGGCAAGGTCGATTACGAGAAGAAGTTCATCGGCCAGAGGTTCACGACCGCGATGAAAACCGGCGTGAAGTATCGCGAGAGCAAGCCGCGCTTCGAGCAGACGGAGTACGTCTACGATACCGTGGCCGCCGGTTTCCCCTATGCCAGCGTCATCAAGCCGGTCGACCGCCTGATCAGCGGCATCCAGCAGTACGCCGAGGTCGAGCCGCGCAAGGTCCGCGCGCTGCTCGGCACTGATCCGCGCTTCTTCGTCAACCAGCACTACGACTCGCTCACGGGCAGCGCGATCGAGGACTACAAAGCGAAGGAATCCACGACCGCCGCCTACGTGATGGGCTCGCTGCAATCGAAGCGTAATACCGTCATCACCGGCCTCCGCATGGAGCGGAATCAGTGGCGCTCGGCCAACAAGGTGATCGACGAAGGCACGCTCTCCGAGAAGGTCGTGAACACCGGCAACACCTACTCGGTGTGGCTGCCGGGCATCCACTTCCGGCATGTGCTCGCGCCCAATCTCATCCTGCGCGAGAGCGTCCACCGCAGCTACGCGCGCCCGCGCCTGAGCTCGCTCACCGAGGGCCGCCGCGAGGATGAGGATGGCAATGTGGACCAGGGCAACCCGTTCCTGAAGCCCACGACCTCGACGAACTTCGACGCGCAGCTCGAATACTACACCGCCCGGAGCGGCCTTTATTCGGTGGGCGTTTTCTACAAGAAGATGAAGGGATTCTATTTCGACCGCGTCCTGCGCTTCGGCGGCGCCTACGATGCGAACGGCCAGCCCATCCTCGTCGTCAACGGTCCCCTCACCTACACCATCGCCGACAACGCCAATGGCGCGGTCAACAAGGGCATCGAGCTCATCGCGCAACAGAAGCTGTTCTTCCTGCCGAAGCCGTTCAGCAATCTCTCCGTCTCGCTCAGCTCGACGTTTACCGACAGCGATGCGAAGTACCCGCAGCGCCCCGACGAGAAGCTGCCGACCTTCGGCTTCTCGGACTATATCTTCACCAGCTCGCTCGAGTACGTGCAGGGCAAGTTCCGCGGCTCGGTCTCGTATCGCTACCGCTCGGATTATCTCTCGGCGCTCGGCTCGACGCGCGACTCCGACGATATCTTCGCGGCCCGCGAGCAGGTCGATGCCGAGGTGAGCTATCGCTTCGCCCGGAAGCTGCGGCTCTTTGCCTCCGGCGATAATCTGACCCAGCGCCCGCAGGTCTCGTACTTCGCCTATCCCATCAACGTCGAAGACAACAGCCAGTTCGGCTGGCGCGCGACGTGTGGTGTCGAATACAGCTTCTAATCAATCCCCGCGGGGCGAGGCCTCCCCGCCGAGCCGTGCCGCGCGCTCGTCGCGCCACGACGACTCGGCGGGACGCGCCGCCCCGACCGCTCCCCCACCCCGAACCTCTTTTCGCTGAATGAAACTCACCCCGCTTCGTTTCCTGTTTTCCTCGCTGCTGGCAGCGACCACCTCCGTCTTTGCCGCCATCCCGGTCGGCCCCGCCGGCACCGGCGTCAACACCTTCGGCGCGCAGCCGGTCGTCGGCGACTGGTCGACGGTTGCCATCGGGCCGCAGGGCCCGGGCATCTACACCGCGGCCGGCCCGCTGATCGCGCGCGCGCAGCAGCTCACCGCGGCGGAAATCAACCAGGCGCTCGGCAGCTCCTCCACGCAGCCGCCCAGCCCCGATCCGCTTGCGCGGCGCAACACCAGCGCGACGCTCGGGCTCTATCTGCAGACGCGGCCGGAGGACAACGAGTTCACGGTGCTGATGGCGACGCTGCGCAATGACACGGGCGCCGGCGCCTCGACGCTCACCGTCTCCTATACCTTCGGCCAGGCGATCACTGCGCCCACGATCGTGCGCGAAGAGGTCCCGGGTTATCTCGCGTTCTACAGCCTCACGGGTGCGGCTGGTTCGTGGCAGCCGATCCCGGCGCTCACCACGGGCACGACCGGCAATCTCTCCGCGACGCTCAATCTCGGCAGCTGGGCCAACGGCGCGCTCCTCTATATCATGTGGGTCGACGACAACGGCTCCGCGGGCGTGATCGCGCCCGAGCAGGAGGGCGCGTACACGATCGATAACTTTCAGGCGGTCGCGTCCGGCTTCGATGGGCCGGTCGGGCCCGCGATTCCCTCCGGTCCGCGCATTTCGGTCGGAGTGAGCGGCACGACGGGCATCAATACCTTTGCCACGCAGCCGACCGCGACCGAGTGGTCTTCGCTCGGCGTGGGCGGCGACCTGCCCGCCTCGTATACCACCGCCGCCGCGCTCAGCGCGCGGGTGATCGCCGTGACGTCGGCCGAGGCGGTGACGAGCGCCCTCGGCACCTCCTCCACGCTGCCACCCAGCAGCGACGCCCTCGCCCGGCGGAATACGGCGGCCACCGGCCTGTATATCCAGACTCGGGTGACGGGCACGGAGTACACGCTGTTGATGGCGACCTTGAAGAACGACTCCGGCGCGGCGGTGCCGGCGCTCCGCGTCTCCTATACCTTTGGCACCGCGATGGCCGCCGATGTGACCATCGCCGAGGAGATTCCGGGGCATCTCGGCTTCTTCAGCCTCACGGGCGCGCCCGGTTCGTGGCAGCCGATTCCGGAGTTCACGCGTTCCACACCCGGCGAGGCGACCGCGACGCTCAATCTCGGTTCCTGGGCCAACGGCACGCTGATGTACATCCTCTGGGCCGACGACAACGCGGCGGCCACCACCACGGGGACCAATGTCGAGGGCACCTACACGATCGATAATTTCCAGGCGACCGTCACGGCGAGCGCGCCGACCGCGCCGGCCTTTACGGCGCAGCCGGCCTCGCAGTCGATCGCCGCGGGCAGCACGGTGGTCTTTTCCTCGACTGCGACGAGCGCCACCTCCTACCGCTGGCAGCGGAACGGCGCGGATATCGCGGGTGCCACGAGCGCCACGCTCGTGATTGCCAACGCCACCGCCGCCAACGCGGGCAGCTACACGGCCATCGCCACGAATGGCAGCGGCACGAGCACGAGCGCCGCCGCGACGCTCACCGTCGCCACCGCGGCCACGCCCGCGGAGGTGGGCCGCCTCATCAATCTCGCGATCCGCACCAACGCGGGCACGGGGGCGCAGACGCTCACCGTGGGCTTCGTGGTCGGGGGCGCGGGGGCGGCCGGCGAGGCGCCGCTGCTCGTGCGCGGCATCGGCCCGGCGCTCAGCCAGTTTGGCGTGGCGGGCGTGCTGGCGGACCCGGTGGCCACGCTCTTCCGGGGCTCGACGGTCGTCTCGACGAATAACAACTGGAGCGGCACCGACATCTCGGCGCGCGCGGGCGCGGTGGGCGCGTTTCCACTCACCGTCGGCAGCCTCGACGCCGCGCTCGCGATCTCGCCCGCGCCGCAGTCCTACACCGTCGAAGTGACGGGCAACAACGGCGGCACGGGGCTCGCGCTCGCGGAAATCTACGACGCCTCGGCTTCCGCTTCGCTCACGGCAACTTCGCCGCGGCTCATCAACGTCTCCGCGCGGACGCAGGTCGGCACGGACAGCAATATCCTCATCGCGGGCTTTGTGGTCGGCGGCACGACGGCGAAGACGGTGCTGATCCGCGCGATCGGGCCGGCGCTCGGGGCCTTCGGCGTCACCGGGGTGCTGGCCGATCCGCGGCTGCAGTTGTTCGCGGGCACCACGCTGATTCGCGAGAACGACAATTGGGGCGGCGACGCGCAGCTCACGGCGGTGGGGACTTCCGTCGGGGCCTTTGGGATCGCCGATGCCGGGAGCCGGGATGCGGTCCTGCTGCTCACGCTCGCGCCGGGGAACTATACCGCGCAGGTGGCGGGGATTGGGAATGGGACGGGGGTGGCGCTGGTGGAGATTTATGAGGTGCCGTGAGGGCGGGGGCAGCCCCAAGGCACTCCACGCTGCACGCCTAGCGCCCGAACGAAGCGTGGCAATTCGCCCTCGTCGGTCAAACCCTGCTCGATCTGGGCAGAAAATTTAGGAATGGACGGAATGGGCGGAATGGACGGGGTGACACGCGGGACGACCTCAGGTAAAGTAGGGTCGGCTGGAAGAGGGCTTTAAAATGCCAAGAATGGATCATGAAGCCATGCGTGAGGAGTGAGGAGCGGAGTTCTTTGTAAGAAGGTGGTTCGGGCGGCGGGGTAAGGTTCTCGTCTATTTCCAGGAAATTCTGGGGTTATCCGCCTTCGCCGAGGCTACGGCGAGACGGGGTCCGGGGTTTCGGGTCTTGGGTCTGGGATCGAACCGCGGACGAGGTGGCGACCCGGGACGGCGGAGCAAGCCCCTCCTCCATTTCCGGGGTATTCCGGCGTATTCTGGGATTGGTCCGCCTTCGCTACGGGCGGCGAGATGCATGCGCCCTTCGCCAACGGCTGCGGCTACATAAAGGATGGGGGTCGCTCTCCGATTCGTCGGCGGTCGTAGACCGCCGCTACATTATCAATCCCTTTTTCCAAACGCTGTCAGGTTGAGAACGGAGTTCTTTGTACATTCTCAGTCCGCCTTCGCCGAGGCTACGGCGAGATGGGGTTGGGGTCTCGGGTCTGGAGTCTCGGGTTTAGGGTTCGGGTTTAGCGTTTGGGGCGAACCTCAGACGTGGTGGCGCGGGGGGCCGGCGGGGTAAGGTTCTCCTCTATATCCGGGGTATTTCGGGGTTAGCTCGGATCAGCTGGTCCGCCTTCGCCGGAGCTACGGCGAGGTGTGTCTCGGGTCTCGGGTTTGGCGTCTGGGGTCTGGGGCTGAACCGCGGAGGTGGCGGTGGTGGACCGCAGCGAAGCAGGTGGCCCCTCTATTTCCGGGCTATTCTCGGGTAAGCTGTCCGTCTTCGGCAAGGGTCCGGCGAGATACGTGCGCCTTTGCGACTGGCTCGGCGGGATGGGGTGTCGTCCCGGGGCGTTGGTGGTAGTCGTCCTCCCGCACTTTTCTAGGGGTTTCGCGGTCAGACTTCCCGCAACCTTCATCCTACCAAACACACCATGAAAACCACCAAGCTTCTCTCCCTGCTCATCGCCACCGCTCTGTTTGCCATGCTCGGCACGGGCTGCAACACGACCAAGGGTGTCGGCAAGGATATCGAAAAGGCCGGCGACAAGATCCAGGACGCGGCCAAGTAAGTTTAAGTCCGGCGAAATAAGCCGGTTTCAACGAAGCCCCCGTGCCCTGCCTGACGGCAACGCGGGGGCTTTGCTTTGGCCGGGGTGCGGAGGGAGGAAGGCGACGCGGGGGCTGGGCCGGGGGGCGGAGGCTTTTGCCGTTGCGACGGGCGGGGGGTTGGCGAAGTTGTCGGGCGTGGGAAACCTGCTGCGCCCGTCGACGGCCCGAAATAGCCTGAGCGTGAAGTTTGCGGTGCTCGTCGCCGCGATCTTCAGCGTCGCGCTCACGGCTTTGTTTCTGCTCCAGCGCACGCAGCGCCGGTCCATCGCCGACCTGCTGGAGTCGGAGACGCGCGAACGCTCCGGCATGATGACGCGCGTGATCGAGCTCTCCGGGCAATCGCTCCGCGACTTCACCAACGACTACGCGCACTGGGACGACATGGTGCGCTTTGTGCAGACGCCGCGCCCCCGCTGGGCGAGCATCAATCTCGATCCTTCGCTGGAGACCTTCAATCTCTGGGCCATCTGGGTGCTGCGCGCGGATGGAACTCTGGTTTACGCCACCCGGAGCGAGGAGAGCAAGCTGGCGCCGCCACCCCTGCCGCTGCCGGCGGCGGCCGTGAGCCAACTGGTGGCGGGGGGCAAGCCGGTGACTTTCTTCGCGCAGGGATTGGAGGGGCTGCTCGAGCTCTGTGCGGCGCCGGTCTTTCCGTCGGATGTCGACCCGGGGGAGATGGCGCCCCGCGGCTGGGTGCTGGCGGCGCGGGCCTGGGACAGGGCACAGTTGCGCATGCTCGCGGAGATCAGCCAGTGCGAGGTCTCGCTGGCGCCGCCCGAGAGGGCGCTGCCGCCGGCTGAGCCCAATCAGATCAGCCTGAGCCATACGTTGCGCGGGTTCGGCGGCGGGCCGGTGGCGAGCCTCGTCTACACCGTACGCTCCGAGGAGCTCCAGATCGTCTCGCGCGACCAGCGGACGGAGTTCGCGCTGTTTGGCGCCACGTGCCTCACCACGGCGGTGCTCTCCCTTTATTTCCTGTATCGGTGGATCATGCGCCCGCTGCGCGCGATCGGCGAAAGTCTCTCGCGGAGGGAAGCGGGCGCCATCGGGGCGTTGCTGGGGCGGGACGACGAGCTCGGCCGGGTGGCGCAGCTGGTGCAGACCTCCTTCGAGCAGCACGCGGCACTGGAACAACTGCTCGAGGAGCGCGCGCGCCTCGGACGGGAGTTGCACGACGGGATGATCCAAACGGTGTACGCGGCCGGCATGAACCTCGCGGGCGCGCGCGCCATCCTCCGGCGCGATCCCGCCGCGGCCGAGCGCATCCTCGACGATACGCATGGCGAACTGAATGCCACGATCCGGGAGCTGCGGGACTTCATCGCCGGGCTCGAGCCGGAGCCGCAGTGGCACCGGACTTATCGCGAGGCCACGCAGTCGATCGTCGCGCTCATGCAGGGGGTGCGTCCGGTCGCGAGCACCTTGCTGATCGACGACAAGCTGGCGGCGAGCCTGACCGACGCCCAGCGGCTGCACATCCTCCATGTGACGCGCGAGGCCATCAGCAATAGCGTGCGGCACGGGCAGGCGCGCCACATCCACATCCGGTTCCAACGGGAGGCGGCAGGCATGCTCCTCGAGATCAGTGACGACGGCAGCGGCCTCGACCCCGAGCCGACGAGAGAGGGCGGCCGCGGCCTGGTCAACCTCTCGGCGCGGGCTCGCGAGCTGGGCGGAACGCTGACGGTGGGAACGTCGCCGGGCGGGGGCGGGGTGCGGATCACGCTCGTGATACCTGCGCGAGCGGCCTCGGCGTCGACGGCGACGAAGGAAAGTTAGGCGAAGGCTGAGGGGGCGGCGGAACAGCGAGGCGGAGGCTGGCGCGCGGGGGCGTGGCGACGCGGCGGCTTAGGGATAAGCCGCTTTTCATCCAAGACAGGTTTTCAACAGGAGACGAACCGAGGACGAGCCGAGACGGAGCGAAACACTGTTTACCTGGGCCTGTCCTCGGGGCGATTCCGGCGGGTACAGTTTGGATCAGGGCGGTCGGGGACGACCGCC
>JAZKEV010000401.1:28433-28950 GCA_040386765.1 Verrucomicrobiota bacterium
GGCGGTCTCGGAGGCGGCGGCGAGTTAGGCAGGCTGCTCCAAGGCAGGTTTTCTACAGGAGACGAACCGAGGACGAGCCGAGGGAAGACCAAGACACGAGTTGGCCTCGGGCTGGCCGCGGTTGGTCCGCGGCTCGTCTCCGGTGAAAGCAGTTTGGACCAGGGCGGTCGGGGACGACCGCCGCACCCTCAGGCCGACTTGCGGCGGCGGAGGTAGAGGGCCGCGACGAGGGTCACGCAGCCGGCGATCAGCGCCACCGTGGAGGGCTCTGGAATCGCGTTCATATAAAACTGCAATTGGCGCGAATACATCGCGACGCCTTCGGCACCGGGGACCGAGGTGCTGTCGAAATCGCTGTAGATATCAAAGGTGAGCACGACGCGATACCTGACGCCGGCGGTGAAGCTGCCCGCGTTCAGAGTGTAACTGTCATCCCACGTATCGCCAAAGGAGGAGCGGTTGATCAGCCAAGGGGGCGCGGAGCCGGACTCGGGAAAAAAGGCGAACACCTGCCGGT
>JAZKEV010000401.1:28960-36445 GCA_040386765.1 Verrucomicrobiota bacterium
TGGCGCGGCGCCGGCATACTCGTTGAAGAGGCTGAAATTAAAGGTCGTGCTGGTGTTGGCATTGACGATCAGTTCGCCGCCGCTCCAGGTGAGATCGGTGTTCGTGAGCTTGGGGATCGTGGCGGGGTATTGGTCGGGGCCGAGCTGCAGGCCGACACCGCTGGTGATGCCCGGAATCGTGAGGTTATAGGGCGTGGTGCTGCTGCTCGGGAAAGCGGCGTCGAGCGCGGCCTGAGAACTGTAATAGGGCGACTTGTAATCCCAGCGGCCCGAGACCAGCTGCAGATTGGTTTGCGGGGTGCTTGGGCCCGTGAAGGAGGGAGCGGGGCTGATCGAGCCGAGGTTCGAACCGTTGATCCCGACATTGAAATAATAACCGGCGCCGTTCAGCTGAGTCGGAGTGGCGGTCGAGGTCTGGCTATAGAGCACTCCTTTAAATACGAAGTAGTCCGACACGGTCTGCGCCGAGCCACGGCAGGCGGCAAAGGCGATTATAGCTAAGACGATACGGCGAGCGAGGATGGGCATGGCGGTCGGTCTTCATCTTCGCGCGGATCACCCCTTCTCTCAAGTCCGGCGGAGTAGGGAACGGGATAGATTGTGCATAGGGAGAATCTCCGGCTCATCCTCACGCGGATATCGGATGCGTTGTTAAGAAGGTGTGAGGCCACCCCAGCGTAAGAACGACTACCCTGCTTCGGCCGGGGCGCTTTCGCATCGGGCAACGCCGCAGGGACGGCTGGGCGTGGGCGGTGAGCAGCTTTCGTGGAACGCAACCCTACGAGGGGGCTCGCGCGATCGGAGCGGAGTCTAGCCTTGGCGGGTGGGCCGAGCGATCGGCTTGGCAGCGCGGGCGGAATTGCCCACGGTCGGCCGAAATGGCGACAAGCTCACGCATCGTGGCAAGGCCGGCGCTTGGGACGCTGGAGGTGGGCATCATGCTGCTCGCCTCGGCGCTGGTGATTGCGGCGGGACACCGGGGGATCGGCGGCATCCCGGCGACGGAAGCGTGGGGTTTCGCGACCGGCGGCGTGTGCGTGTGGCTGGTGGTGCGCGAGCATGTCTGGAACTGGCCCATCGGCCTGGCGAACAATGTGGTTTTCTTCATCCTGTTTTTCCGCGCGCAGCTCTATGCCGACATGGGGCTGCAGGTGGTGTACTTCGCGCTGGGCGCGTACGGCTGGTGGCTGTGGCTCTTCGGCGGAGAGAATCGCACGGTGCTCAAGATCGCGCGGACGACGCGCGGCGAATGGCTCGCGCTCGCGGTGGCGATTCCGCTGGCCACGTGGGGGCTCCGCGCGCTGCTGCTCGCGGTGAATGGCGCGGCGCCGTTTTGGGATTCGCTCACCACCGTGTTGAGCCTGGCCGCGCAGTATCTCCTCTGCCGGAAGCGGCTGGAGAACTGGCTGTTTTGGATCGTGGCGGATATCATCTACGTTCCGCTTTATCTCAGTCGCGGGCTCACGCTCACGGCGGTGCTCTACGCGGTGTTTCTCACGATGTGCCTCATGGGACTGTGGGGCTGGACGCGCTCATGGCGCAGGGAAAGCGGACGCACATGACGTACGGGCTCGGCCTCGTGATCGGGAAATTTCTCCCGCCACATCGCGGGCACCACTTCCTCATCGACTCGGCCCTCGCCGCCTCGGAGCGCGTGGTGGTCATCGTCTGCGGCAAGCCTGCAGACTTCGTCCCGGCGGAGCTGCGCGGTGGGTGGCTGCGGGAAATCCATCCGACGGCGGAGATCATGGTGATCGACGACCGTTACGATGAAAACGATTCGCGCGTCTGGGCCGAGAATACGCTGCGCTGGCTGGGGCGCGCGCCCGATGCGGTCTTCACCTCCGAGGACTATGGCGCGCGTTACGCGGAGCTGATGGGGTCGATCCACGTGAGCGTGGACCGCGCGCGGCTGCGGTTGCCGGTATCGGGGACGGCGATCCGGCAGGATGCCTTTGCGCGCTGGGAGTTTATCGAGCCGCCGGTGCGCGGGTGGCTGGCGCGCCGGGTGTGCGTGCTCGGCGCGGAGTCGACCGGCACGACCACCCTCGCGCGCGATCTCGCTGGGGCGTTGCAGACGACGTGGGTCGAGGAGTATGGCCGCGAATACTCCGAGCGAAAACAGGCCGCCGGCGACGCGACGTGGCGCACGGAGGAGTTCGTCACGATCGCGCAGGAGCAGACCCGCCGCGAGGACGCCGCGGCGCGCCAGGCCAACCGCGTGCTCATCTGCGACACCAATGCCTTTGCGACCGCGCTGTGGCATCGGCGCTACATGGGCCGGACCAGCGCTGAGGTGGCGGCGCTGGGTGCGCAGTGCCGTTGCGATCTCTATCTACTCACGGGGGATGAGATTCCTTTCGTGCAGGATGGGCTGCGCGATGGGGAGCACCTCCGGCACGAGATGCACTGCTGGTTCGTGGAGGCGCTGCAGGCGCAAGCCGTCCCATGGCTGCTTCTGCGCGGTTCGCGGGAAGCGCGACTGCAGCAGGCCCGCGAGGCAGTTGCCGGGCTCTTCAAGGAGTCGGCGTATCGGCCTTGAAAACAGAAGCGGCGGGCGTGGAGGAGTTGCTGCTTAACTCTGGACACGCCCACGGACCCGCCAACGCTCTTCCGCCTACTCTTCCTCGTCGGCGGCGCACGCGCACCCTTTACGCGCAACGCTTCCGCTCCCCTATCCGTCTTCGCTTTGCACCCCATGTCTCACTTACGCTTTAGTCTCCGTCTCCGTCTCCGCGCTCTTGTCGCACTGCCGTTTTTCTCGGTCCTCGTGGTGGTCGCCGCTTCTGCCGCCGAGTCGAAGCCGAAGCCCAACATCCTCTTCATCGCGATCGACGACCAGAACGACTGGATCGGGCCGCTCAAGGGTCATCCGCTCGTGAAGACGCCGAATCTCGACCGGCTCGCGGCGCGCGGCACGACGATGATGAATGGGCATTGCCAGGCGCCGATCTGCAATCCGTCGCGCACGAGCCTCATGCTGGGCCTCCGCCCGAGCACGACCGGGATCTACGGGCTTGCGCCGTGGTTTCGCACCGTCGACCAGTGGAAGGACCGCGTGGCGCTCCCGCAGCATTTCAAGGCCAACGGCTACCGCACGCTCGTCACGGGGAAGATCTACCACGGCCCCGCTGGCGGCGCGCAGGCGCGCACCAAGGAGTTCGACGTGTGGGGGCCCGGCGGCGGAGTTGGCGTCAAGCCGCCGAAGAAACTCATCCCCGCCGTGCCCGGTGGAAATCACGCGCTGATGGATTGGGGTGTCTTCCCGCACCAGGATGAGGACAAGGGTGACTACCAGATCACGACGTGGGCCGTCGATCAGTTGAAGACCGCGCCGAAGGCGGAGCCGTTCTTCCTCGCGGTGGGCTACTTCCTGCCGCACGTGCCGTGCTACATCACGCAGAAGTGGTACGACCTCTACCCCGGCGACAAGAGCATCCTCCCGCCGGTGAAGGCCAACGACCGCGACGACACACCGCGCTTTTCGTGGTACCTTCACTGGGACCTGCCGGAGCCGCGCCTCAAATGGATCCAGGAAACCAACCAGTGGAATAACCTCGTGCGCTCGTATCTCGCCTCGACGTCCTTCGTCGATGCACAGATCGGCCGGCTGCTCGATCAGCTCGAGGCTTCCGGGCTCGCCGAAAACACCATCGTCGTCGTGTGGGGCGACCACGGCTGGCATCTCGGCGAGAAGGGTATCACGGGAAAGAATACGCTGTGGGAACGCTCCACGCACGTGCCGTTGATCTTTGCCGGCCCCGGCATCCGGCCGCAGTCGCGCTCCAATCAGCCGGCGGAGCTGCTGGATATTTACCCGACGCTCGTCGAGCTGGCCGGCCTGCCGGCGCGCAACGACCTCGAAGGGATGAGCCTTGCGCCGCAGTTGAAAGATCCGAACGCGAAGCGCGCGCGGCCGGCCATCACCACGCAGAATCAGGGCAACCACGCCGTGCGCAGCGAGCGCTGGCGCTACATTCGCTACGCCGACGGCACGGAGGAGCTTTACGACATCGTCGGCGATCCGAACGAGTGGACCAATGTCATCGGCGACGCGAAGCATGCCGCGGTGATCGCGGAGCATCGCCGCTGGTTGCCGCGGGTCGACGCCAACCCGGCGCCGCGCAGCGCCAATCGCGTGCTCACGTACGATCCCGCGACTGATGAGGCGGTGTGGGAGGGGAAGACCGTGCGGCGGAGCGATCCGATTCCGGGGATGCAGTGATTGGAGGTGGGCGGGTTTTTGACCCGTTTTAAATGGGCCTCTCGTGGGTGCGCAGGGAGGCGGAGGTCCGCTCGCAGGACACGCGTCAGTTTGTGCTGTAGCGGCGGTCATAGACCGCCGCTACAGAATACCGAGCTTCGCCCAGCTTCGCGTTAAACCTCAACTCGGGCACCAAGCTTTCAATATCGTTTGTGAAACGAGCCGAGATCGGAGAGATATCAAATCAGCCCCGCATGCCCGCGACCGCTCTCCCCGCTGCCCCATGTCTTCGCCCACCTCTCCCACCGGTTTCCGCAAAGGCCTCACGAGCTATGGCGACGCGGCGTTTTCGCTCTTTCTCCGCACTGCGTTTATCAAGGGCGCGGGCTACACGGACGATGCGCTGTCTCGTCCGCTCGTCGGCATCGCCAATACCGGCAGCGCTTACAATCCTTGTCATGGCAATGCCGCGGAGCTCGTCGCAGCAGTCAGCCGCGGCGTGATGCTCGCGGGCGGGCTGCCGGTGCCCTTTCCGACCATCTCGATTCACGAGAGCTTCGCGCATCCGACGAGCATGTACCTGCGCAATCTCATGGCCATGGATACGGAGGAGATGATCCGCGCGCAGCCGATGGATGCCGTGGTGCTCATCGGCGGTTGCGACAAGACCGTGCCCGCGCAGCTCATGGGCGCCGCCTCCGCTGGTGTGCCCGCGCTCCAGCTCGTCACGGGCTCGATGCTCACCGGCGCGACCGAGGGCGTGCGCGTGGGCGCATGCACCGACTGCCGGCGCTTTTGGGCCAGCCATCGCGCGGGCGAGATCGATGCGGCCCAGATCGCGCACATCGGCGGGCAACTCGTCGCGAGCGTAGGCACGTGCTCGGTGATGGGCACGGCGAGCACCATGGCGTGCATCGCCGAAGCGCTCGGGATGGCGCTGCCGGGCAGCGCCTCGCCACCCGCCGTCACGGCTGATCGCCTGCGCATCGCGGAGCGAACCGGCACCGCGGCGGTCGCCGCGATCGCCGCCGGGCTCACGCCGGAAAAAATCATCACGCCGCAGTCAGTCGAAAATGCGCTGCGGGTGCTGCTCGCCATTGGCGGATCGACCAATGGCATCATCCACCTCACCGCCATCGCCGGCCGCCTCGGCATCGCGATCGACTGGGATGCCTTCGACGCGCTGAGCCGCGAGACGCCCGTGCTCGTCGATCTCAAGCCCTCGGGCCAGCACTACATGGAGGATTTCCATCGCGCCGGCGGCCTCACCGCCGTGTTGCGCGAGCTGCGCCCGCTGCTCCATCTCGATGCGCTCACGATCACCGGCCGCACGCTCGGCGCGGAGCTCGATGCCGCGGGACCCGGCTTTCCGCAGGAGGTCATCCGCCCGCGCGACCGGCCAATCTACGCCGAGGGCGGCATCGCGTTTCTCCGCGGCAATCTCGCGCCCGGCGGCGCGATCATCAAGCAATCCGCCGCCACGCCGCGGCTGCTTGAGCACGAGGGCCGCGCGGTGGTTTTTGAAAACGCCGAGGATCTCGCAGCGCGCGTGGATGACCCGGCGCTCGAGGTCACCGCGGACGATGTGCTCGTCTTGAAACGCATCGGTCCGATCGGTGCTCCCGGCATGCCGGAGGCGGGCTATCTGCCGATCCCCAAGCAGCTCGCGCGCGCCGGCGTGAAGGACATGGTACGCATCTCCGATGGCCGGATGAGCGGGACGGCCGCCGGCACGCTCGTGCTCCACGTCACACCCGAGGCCGCGCTCGGCGGCCCGCTCGCGCTGGTGCAGACGGGCGACCGCATCCGGCTCAGTGTATCACGGCGCGAGATCGCTTTGCTCGTCTCCGACGATGAGCTCGCGCGGCGCAGGACCACCCTGGCCGGCACGACCGCCGCCGCTGGCACCGCCGCCAAGGCCAATCCCGCCGATCAGCGCGGCTACCGCAAACTCTTCCTCCAAAGCGTCACGCAAGCGGACCAGGGCTGCGATTTCGATTTCCTGCGTGCGCCAGCGATGACGCGGACGACACCGGTGAAGAAGTAGGGCAGCTGATTCGATCCTTTTGACCGCGGATAACGCAGATGGCGCGGATGGTTTTATCGGCGTCATCGGCGTGATCCGCGATGACTGCTCTTCTCCAATCCAGATAAAAACAGGAAGGCCGGGAAGATCGGGAAGCAAACGCTTCCAAACTCCTCCCGGCCTTTCGTTCATCCGCGTTAGCCGCGGTTAATAATTTTTCCGTCTTCCGATTCGTCCGGCCTTACGGCAGCACGCGCACCTTGATGTTCTTGTACATCACCTTGCTCTCGGGGTCGTGGCCCTGGATGGCGAAGGTGCCGTGGGAGAGGAAGCGGCCGGGCATCTTCGGCGGCGGCGTGGCGGGCGACGGCTCGGTGAAGTCCACGATCTGCTTTCCGTTCACGAAGGTCTGGATGTGCTTGCCCTCAACCTTGACCACCATCGTGTACCACTCGCCGTCCTTGGCCGGCGCCTCGAGGTTATCCTTCACGGCGTAGAGGCCCGCGCCCTTCTTCACGTCTTTGTGCGTGTTGTTCACCTGCACCTCGTAGCCCTTGTCCGGCCAGTTGGTCTCCTGGTAGGCGGTGTGGATGTAGAGGCCGGAGTTGGCCTTGGGGGCGGTCTTGATATCGAGCGAGATCTCGAAGTTCTTGAAATCGGCGCCGCCGACCGGGCCGACGTAGAAGAGGTGCGACTTCTTCCACTTTTCGGCCTTGGCCTTTTCCATGTCGCTGAAGGTGACGATGCAGCCATCCTCGACCGTGAAGGCGCCTTTGTCCTCGCTGGCCTTCCAGCCATCGAGCGACTTGCCGTCGAAGAGGAGCTTCCAGCCGGCGGACTTCTCCGCGGAGGTGAGCGTATTGGGCTTCATGTCGGCGGCCAGGGCCTGGCCAAACGACAGCGCCGTAAACAAGAGAACCGATAGGGTACGTTTCATGGGGGGAATGTGAGGTGCCGCCCGGCGTGCGCCACGTTGGGGAGCAACGTCCAGCCAGCCTGCTCTCGGTGCCGCAGTTTCCGACCCAAGGCAAGCTTCCGAGCTATCCCGCTCAGCTATCCTCAAGCTTCACATTCCGGTCGCGCAGGAACGGCACCAATTCGTCGGTGCCAAAATCCGCGAGGATCTTGCCCTTCCAGTCGAGCGTCGGCGCCTTGGTCTGGCCCGACTTCTTTTGCATTTCGGCAAACGCCGCGCCCCTTGAACAGGGGCGCGGCGTTTCTTGGCGCGCAAGAGGCGACGTTCACATTTCAGCTA
>JAZKEV010000401.1:36455-44421 GCA_040386765.1 Verrucomicrobiota bacterium
CCGCCTGGTCCGCGCTCACTTCCACCAGGCGATAGCTCACGCCATGGCCGTCGAGGAACTGCACCGCTTCGTCGCACCAAGGGCAGCCTTTCTTTACATACAGGATGGGAAGCTCTTCGGCGGTCATGGGTAGATGGTCAGATTGATTGCTGCTTTGTTCCGCCCCCCTCGAACCGCACGCGCTGGCGTCGGTCAGTCGCCCTTCCGGCGCTCACTCCACTCAGAACCCTGCACACTCAAGGGAGACTCACACTATGAATCAGAATCAAAACCAGAATCGCAAGCCCGACCCGGACACCAAGAATCTCAGTGGCAAGAAGATCGCCATCCTCGCCACCCACGGCTTCGAGCAGAGCGAACTCGAGCAACCCCGCGAGGCGCTCGAGCAGGCCGGCGCCGAAACCGAAGTCATTTCCCTCGAGCCCGGTGAAATCCGCGGCTGGTCGGGCGACGACTTCGGCGACAGCGTCTCCGTCGACCGCATCCTCGCCGACGCCACGGCAGAGGATTACGATGGTCTCCTCCTTCCCGGTGGCGTGATGAATCCCGACAAGCTTCGGGCGGAGCCCAAGGCCGTGGAATTCGTCCAAGCGTTCTTCGCGGCGGGCAAGCCTGTCGCGGCCATCTGTCACGGCCCGCAGCTGCTTATCGAGGCCGAGGTCGTGCGCGGTCGCAAACTCACGTCGTATCACTCCGTGAAGAAGGACCTCATCAACGCCGGTGCGAAGTGGATCGATGCCGAGGTGGTCACCGACAACGGCCTCGTGACGAGCCGCAAACCCGACGACATCCCCGCCTTCAACGCGAAGATGATCGAGGAGTTTGCCGAGGGCCGCCACACGCCGCAGCCCGCGGGCTCAGGCGCAGGCGCGAGCAATCGCGAGACCAAGCGCTGAACACAACCGCGGAGAGAGGCGGAGCGGTGATCCGCTTTTTTCCAGTAGCACACAGCATGTTCTCAACAAGGCGGGCGGCTTGAGCCGTCCGCCTTTCTCACGCCCTCACCCTCGCCTCCATCTCACGCCTCACGCCGTGCATCCCTTTCTCAAACACTCCCTCGCCGGCAAAGTCGCGCTCGTCACAGGGGCCGGCTCCGGCATCGGCGCCGCGACTGCGAAGATGCTGGGCTTTGCCGGGGCGCGCGTGGCCGCGCTCACCCGCTCGGCCGACGAAGCGGAGGCCACGTGCGAGGAGATTCGCCGCAATGGGTCCGAGGCGTTGCCCTTCGTGGTGGATATTTCCTATGGGGCTCCGCTCGCCAAGGCTGTTCAAGCCATCGACAAGGCGTGGGGACGGCTCGACATCGTGGTCGCCAATGCGGGCATCAACGGCCTGTGGGCGCCCATCGAGGACATAGAGGAGGAGGACTGGCTCGAGGTCACCGACATCAATCTCAAGGGCACCTTCCTCACCGTGAAGCACACCGTCCCGTTATTGAAGCGCGAGGGCGGCTCGATCGTCGTGGTCTCATCGGTCAACGGCAACCGGATGTTCAGCAACACCGGCGCGAGCGCCTACTCGACCACCAAGGCGGGCCAGGTCGCCTTTGCGCGCATGATGGCGCTGGAACTCGCCAAGCACCGCATCCGCGTAAACACGATCTGCCCGGGCTCGATCACAACAAAGATCGACGACAACACGCGGCAGAAGAATCTGAAAAAGATCCGTGAGCCTGTGATCTTTCCCGAGGGCCACATCCCCCTTACCGACGACAAGCCGGGCACGCCCGAGCAGGTCGCCGAGCTCATCTGGTTTCTCTCCTCTGGGCTCGCGACGCATATCAGCGGCGCGGAGGTCTTCATCGATGGCGCCGAGTCGCTGCTGAAAGGGTAAAAGATAAAGGCGACCGGGATCGGTCGCCTTTTCATCCACTGCCGTCAGTGCGACGGCTCTACACTAAATGTCCCTCACGCTCAAAGCGTGGGCGTGGCTTTCCTGTTCTGACTGTTCCCCGGGAACGGACTGGCGGAGGCGCGCTTGCCGCCATTACTCCTGCTGGCCTGCGACGACGAGGAGGAGGTCGGCGTGGGGGCGCTCGAACGCGCGGCGGCGCTTTCCACGGCGGCGCCGGCACGCGTGCCTTTGAGCGGCGCTACGTCCGAGTTGCGCGAAGGAGTCGGGGCGCTCTGGCTGCCATTGCGCGAGACAGAGTTGCGCAACTCCTGTTCTGCTTGAAACCAGTGGCGTTGATCGCTGCCCTCGGGACGTCCTTCGTTTTCCCAGAGCTCGTAAGCACGATTGGAAATGGCGTCGGCAGAGAGATCCGTCGATGCGGAGGAGTTGGTAGTGGAAGAAGTCTGATTCATAGCTCAGCGAGCATACACCATGGGCTTGCATCATTCTATCGGGCGCATTGCCGCACCCTGCTACGGAAAAAAACCCGATGCCCTGCAAGCGTGTCGGGAGAATCCCGACACCATAATCCCCCGGGGTTGCAATTCGCGTCATTGTCATCGGCCATGCGCTTCGACTCACTTTCGATTTCCCTCATGACTCAACCGTTCGGCACCCTTCCCGGCGGCCGCCCCGCACGCCTTTTCACGCTCCAAAATGCCAGCGGCTTCCGCGCCGACATCTCCGACTACGGCGCGACGGTCGTGAATCTTTTCGTGCCCGACCGCCACGGCCAGATGGCCGATGTCGCGCTCGGCTTCGAATCCGTCGAAGGCTACGTCGCGCACAAGTCCTACTTTGGTGCGATCATCGGCCGCTGCGGCAACCGGCTCGCCCACGGGCGCTTCACGCTCGATGGCCGCCGCTACACGCTGGCCACTAATAATACGCCCGCCGACATCCCGTGCCACCTGCACGGCGGGCTCGTGGGCTTCGACCGCGTGCTGTGGCGGGCGGAGCCTTTCAGCGGTCCTGATGGACCGAGCCTCCTGCTGCATTACCGCAGCCCGGAGGGGGAGGAGGGCTATCCTGGTACGCTCGACGTCACGGTAACTTACACTGTTACCGGAGATAATGCCCTGCGGATCGACTACGAGGCGCGCACCGATGCGCCGACGATCGTCAATCTCACCAACCATTCCTACTTCAACCTCGCGGGCGAGGGGATGGACGACGTCCTCGGCCACATCGTCTCGCTCAATTGTCCAGCCTACACGCCGGTGACCGCGGGCCTGATCCCCACGGGCCAGGTCGCGCCGGTAGCGGGGACGCCGTTCGATTTCCTCGCGCCGCATACGATCGGCGAGCGGATTGAATCCTCGAACGAGCAACTGCGCTTTGCCGGCGGCTACGATCATAATTTCGTCATCACGCACGCGCAGCCGCAGACGCTCGATCTGGCCGCGACTGTGCTCGAGCCCCGATCAGGCCGTCTCATGGAAGTCCTCACGACGGAGCCCGGCCTGCAGTTCTACACCGGCAATTTTCTCGACGGCACCTGCGCCGGCAAGAAGGGCCACGCCTACCCGCGCCGCGGCGGCTTCTGCATGGAGACGCAGCACTTCCCCGACGCGATCAACCAGCCGGGTTTCCCGTCGGTGATTTTGCGGCCGGGCGCGACACTGCGCTCGACTACCGCGTATCGGTTCCGCATTCGCTAAAGCGTGTCTTCGACGTCGTTTTCCGTGGATTTCGTAGATTTTTCTGGGGGTGTGGTGCTCTCACCGCGCCTCTGACTTTAGCGCATGCGTTTACCCTGCTTCAGTCTTCCTGCAGTCCTGCGCGTGGGCATCGGCATGCTCACCGTGGGCGCGCTCGCGCTGTTCTGCTCGGTTCTGCCGGGATGCCAGAAATCTCCGGAGACCGCTTCGACGGCGAACGCGGGCTCTGGCGCTGGCATGCCTGCGGCTCAACCCGCGGCGGTGGCGGAGTTGCCGGTCGCGGCCTCGACCGATTGCCGTTCGTGTCACGAGGGCGTTTACAAATCGTGGTCGGGCTCGCACCACGCCCTCGCCCACCGCACGGTCGACGAGAAGAGCGATGCGGATGCTTTTGGGCAGGTGCAGGAATTCAAGGCGCACGGCATCGACTACCGGATGGAATGGAAGGACGGGAAACCTGTCTTCAGCGAAAAGCGTGAGGGCGCCTCGCCCGCCGAGCACTTCGTCGCCGAGTACGTCCTCGGCCACACACCGCTCCGCCAATACGTCGTGCCCATCGGCAATGGACGCTTCCAGGCGGCGGATCTCACCTTCGATCCCGCGAAGAAGGAGTGGTTCAATGTCTTCGGCGACGAGCGCCGCCAGCCCGGCGAGTGGGGCCACTGGCGCGGTCGGGGCATGAACTGGAACTCCATGTGCGCGCACTGCCACATGACCGGCTACAAGAAGAACTACGACGCCGCCCGCGATGTTTACGCGACCACGTGGCGTGAGCATGGCGTCGGGTGCGCGCAATGCCACGCGATGCCCGCCGACCACGCCACCAACCCAAAGAAATCCCAGACTCCAGACGCCAAATCGCAGACCCCGGGCAACGACCTGGCTACCTTCGCCGCGAACCGCAAGCAGTCGCAGGAAACCTGCGCGCCCTGCCATGCTCGCAACGAGCTGCTGACCGGCGACGTGCGCCCGGGCGTCGCTTACAACGACTACTACCGCCTCACGCTTCCGACCGAGGCCTCGGTCTTTTATCCCGATGGGCAGATGCGCGATGAGGATTTCAATTACACGTCGCTCCTCACGAGCCGGATGGGCGGCAAGGCCGGCGTGACGTGCCTCGATTGCCACGATCCGCACAGCGGCAAGACCATCCTGCCCGCGCAGAACAACGCGCTCTGCATGCAGTGCCACGGCGGGACGGGTGGCCGTTTGAATGCGCCGGTGATCGAGCCCGTTACGCATTCACATCACGCCCTCGGCAGCACGGGCAACCAGTGCATCTCGTGCCACATGCCGACGACGCCGTACATGCAGCGCGATCCGCGGCACGACCACGGCTTCACCAAGCCCGACCCGCTGCTTACCAAGGAGCTCGGCATCCCCAATGCCTGCAACCGCTGCCACACTGACAAACCCGTCGACTGGGCCATTGAGCATAGCGAACGCTGGTACGGCAAGAAGCTCGAGTCGCGCCAGCGCGAGCGCGCCCGCGTCGTCGCTGCCGCGCAGGCTCACGCCCCCGAGGCCGGCGAGAAGCTCCTCGCGCTCATCGCGGGCGAAGAGATTCCCGCGTGGAAGGCCACACTCATGCTTCTTACGCGCAGTTACGCGCCGACCAATCCCCGCGTGCTCGAGGCCGCGCGCAACGCCACCCGCGACGCCGATCCGATGGTGCGCTCAGCCGGGGCGCAGATCCTCGCCTCGGTGCCGAGTGAGGTGCCCTCGCTGCGCCCGCTGCTCAACGATTCGTCACGCCTCGTCCGCCTCGATGCCTCCTGGCCGCTCTCGCCCGAGCTCCCGGAAAACTCCGCCAATCGCAAGGAGCTCGATGCCTATCTCGCCGTGAGCGCCGATCAGCCCGCCGGCCGCATGCGCATCGGGCAGGATTTCTTCAACCGCGGCCGCCCCGCCGAGGCCGAGGCGCAGCTCCGCAAGGCCACGGAATGGGACCCGAATTCCGCCGGATTCCACGATGCGCTCGGCATCATCCTCAACGAGCTCAACCGACCCGATGAAGCCGCCGCCTCGCTCTGGCGCGCCGCCCGGATCGACACCGCCAACCCGCAGGCCGCCTTCAACGCCGCGCTCGCCTTTGCCGGCGCGCGCAAGCTCGCCGACGCGGAGCTCGCGTTTCGCGAAGCCATCCGCCGCGATCCCCGCTTCGACCGCGCCTTCTACAATCTCGGTCTCCTCCTCGCGCAGACCAACCGCGTGCCCGATGGCATCGCCGCGCTGGAGAGCGCCGAACAGATCGCGCCGAGGGTGGCAGACTATCCCTACGCTCGCGCCACCCTCCTCTGGCAGCGCGGCGACCGGGCCGGCGCCGTCGCTGCAGCGCGCAAAGCGCTCGCCGCAGATCCCACGCATGCGCAGGCGCAGGCGTTGCTGCGGCAAGCGGGAGGTTGAGGAAAAGAAAAGGCTCGAGGCGGCGGCCCCACCGAGGGTGTTTTCAAATATTGTCCGTTCCCCCTCACTGCATCGGCAGCTTCATCTCCATCCGCTGCTCGCCGCGCAGGACCGTCACCTCGACCTTTTCCCCCGCCTTTCGCGTCTGCAGCAACTGGCCGATCAACTCCGCTTCCGTGATTCGCTGTGTGCGCCCGTCGATGGCCACGATCACGTCTTCCTTCAAAAATCCCGCGTTCTTCGCGGCCTGGTGTTTTCCAAACTGCCCCACGCCGCGCGCAAAGAGCGCCATGCCATCCAGCGGCAGGCCCCGCGTTTTTCGGGCCGCATCGTCGAGGTCGATGAGCGACATCCCGCCCAGCGCCATCGCGCGCATCGACCACGTGCCCACCCGGCGCGAGATATCCGACTTCGTCCGCCAGCCCTCGGCCAGCGTAAGGGTCACAGGGACCTTCTTGCCGTCGCGCAGCACGACCGCCGGCAGCTTCCCAGCATCGGGCGCGCGGTGCAGTGCCCAGGCTATATCCGCGATCGAGATCGGCGGCTGACCGCCCATCGACACGATCTCGTCGCCGACTGTAATTCCCGCCCGTCCGGCAGCGGAGCCGGACTCCACCGCCGTCACGCGCGCCACCGCATCGGGCGCCAGCGTGAACCCGAGCGTCTGCGGCGCTGGCATCGGATAGACGTGTTCCAGCGGCACCGGCTCTCCCTTCTCGCGATACGCCGACCGGAACGCCTCGCCCACCTGATGGCAGTGCACGCAGCTCTGCACGACATTGCCGCCCCAGTTGAGCTCGCGCCCGTAGCGCGTGGCCAACGCCGGAAATTCCACCGGCGTCTTGTACGGCACCGGCCCGCCCTGCTTGCCCGCGAGGCTGTCACGGTTTTCCGGATACGCCTGGTGCAGCGCCAGTGCCGCCTCCAGCGCCCGTCGATAGCCCACCGTCTCCTTCGCGTCCGGATCGGCTTGATGCACCCACGAGCCGTAGCGGCCGTAAAGCGTGCCATCGCCGTTGAAGATCAGGGTCGAGAACGAGAGGTCGTAATCGAATTGAAAGCGGCTCAGATCGAGCGCGTTGGCATTGATCACCCGCACGCATACAAACTGATCCAGCAGCGGCCCGAGCGCAGGTTCCTTCAGCACTTCCGCGTCCAGTCCCACGCAGGCCAGGCAGGGGACGCAGCGCAGGACCACCAGCAGCGGCTTGCCGGTCTTCTTCGCCTCCGCAAAGCCGCGCTCGAAATCGTTGTAGATCCAGCGCGCATCGTTCTCCATCGCCGCGCGGTCGCCGCGCACCGCACCTTCGCGATCCTTGACGGAGGCCGCGTGGCCACTCGCCGCCAGCCACACCATTGCCATGAGGGGTAAAACACGTCGCAGGGTCATGCTGGAGGCGTGAGCCCCCTGCCCTCCCCAGGCAACCTTCCTCTGCGCTTTTCGCGGCAGCCAAGTCCAAACGCGCCCGTGCGCCGGCCATACCGGATATGTAACCACGGTATTCTCACCTGCGCCAGGCGCGGCGTCCTCGCTGGACGCCGCCTCATACTTCATCCCGGGCGCGCAAGCCGCCCGTCGGTTATTCTGCCTCCAACGCCGCCCGTACGGGCTCCAGCGGCACGTTCTTCACGCGGATGCCCTTCAACTTGCTGAGAACGGTCTCGACCGCCTCCTCGCGCACGTCGACGAGCGTATGGCGCTGGTGGATGTCGATCGCGCCCACGACTTCGGCGGGGAGCCGCGTGACGCCGGCGATCTTGCCCACGATATCCGCGGGCGTGACGAGGTGCTTGCGGCCGACATTCAGGAAAACCGTCGCCATGCCTTGCTCGCTTCCAGTCCGCGCCGGGCGCGCATATTTCGCTTTCCGGTTCGAGCGCTCCTCGGAGGTCTCCGACTCGGGTGCGTCCCCGTCATCTTCATCGCGGGCGACGGGGGCCGCCGCGGGCCGGCTTGCTGCCGGCGGCCTGCTCGCTGCGGGTGAAGGTGAAGGCGTCGCCTTGGC
>JAZKEV010000402.1:0-6404 GCA_040386765.1 Verrucomicrobiota bacterium
CTGCAGGGCGACGACGATGCGGGAGGCGAGCACGATGGGATCCTTCGTGGTGTGCGGGTACGCGCCGTGGCCGCCGACGCCGCGCACGGTGATATCGACCATGTCGACATTGGCCATGGCGAAGCCTTCGACGGTGCCGACGGTGCCGTGCGGGAGCGTGGCGCTGTCGTGGAGCGCGATCGCGAAGTCGGGCTTGGGAAACTTGCGGTACAGTCCTTCCTTGAGCATGGCGCGAGCGCCGAGGCCGCGCTCCTCGGCGGGCTGGCCGATGAAAACGAGCGTGCCGGACCAGCGATCCTTCATGGAACTGAGCATGCGCGCCGCGCCGACGAAGCACGTCATGTGGATATCGTGGCCGCAGGCGTGCATGGTGCCGACTTCCTTGCCGGTGAGATCCTTCATGCGGTGTTTGCTGGCGTAGGGCTGGCCGGTTTCCTCCTGCACGGGCAGGCCGTCGAGATCGGTGCGCACGAGCAGGGTGGGGCCCGCGCCGTTCTTGAGGACGCCGACGATGCCAAAACCGCCGAAGCGCTCGGTGACTTCGAAGCCTGCGGCGCGGAGTTCCTTGGCGACGACGCCAGCGGTGCGCTCCTCCATGAGCGAGAGCTCGGGATGGGCGTGCAGATCTTTGTAGAGCGTCTCCAGCGACGGGTAGTCGGCGGAGAGTTTGGCGGTGACGGTTTTACGGAGAGCCTCGTCGGGCGCGGCAAAGGCGGTGGCGACGGTGAGCGCGAAGGCGAGGGGGAGCGTGCGAATCATGGCGAGGCGGCGACGGAGGTGGGCGAGGAAATGGGCAAAAGGAGAGAGTAAGGAGAAGTGGCGTATCCAGTTTTCATGGACGAATGCGTGGGCCGGGCGATGACGGTGGGGGTAGCGTTCGGCCTGCTCGCGCATAGCGCGGATGCTCAGGGCTTCGGCACGAGCTTCGCGATGAGGCCGTCGAGGAGGGCGTCGGTTTGCAGCTTGAGGCGCTGATTGGGCGGGGGCTGCTTGTCGGCGGCGGAGGATTTTTGCTGGGCGGCGAACTCGGCATCGCCCGCGGCCTCGGAGGCTTTGAGAAACGCCTCCTTCACCTCGTGCATGCGGCCGCTCTTGGTGAATTCGGCGGCGGTGCCGGGCTGGCCGACGAAGGCCGCGGTGGAGTCGTCGCCGATCCAGACGCGCCACTCCTTCTCGTCGGCGAAATAGACGGCGAGCGCGCCGCGCTGGGCGGTGCCGAGCTTCTGCGCGAGTGAGCGCATGTAGGCGCCGGGCTGGGCGTCTTCGGTTTCGCTGGGTGACTTGGAGAAGAGGCGCGCGACGATGCGGAGGCCGGTCGCGCGTTCGAGATTGGCGAGCTTGTAGTTGAAGGCCTTGGCGCGCGGCGGCTCGAGCGGGAGGAGGTTGTCGGGATCGTGGAAGTGCGCGTCGGCCGCGGGCGCGGGCTTGGCGCCTGCGAAAGAGACGTACGGCATGGCCTTGGCGGCGAGGGCTTTGAAGATAGTCTCGTCGGTGCGGAAGGCCTTGGCGGCCGGGCCGACGCGGCGGATCTTCACGGTCATCGTATCGTCCTGCTTCACTTGCGAAATGAATTCGAGCCCGCGGACGACGCGGCCGAAGACGCTGTGGAGGTAGTTGAGCCGGGTGGTGTCGCGGAGCGTGATGAAAAACTGGGAGCCGTTGGTATCCGGCCCGTCGTTGGCCATCGAGAGCACGCCGGCGGCGTCGTGCTTGAGAGCGGGCGCAAACTCGTCGGGGAACCGGTAGCCGGGGCCGCCTTCGCCGGTGCCGGCAGGATCGCCGCCCTGAATGACGAAGCCGGGCACGACCCGATGGAATTTCAGGCCGTCAAAAAACGGCCGGCGCGGAGCGGGGCCGAGCGTGCCTTCCGCGAGCCCCACGAAATTGGCGACGGTGAGCGGAGCTTCCTCAAAGTGGAGCTGGCAAACGATCGTGCCGCGCGGAGTTTCGATATCCGCAAACAGGCCATTGGCCGTGACGGCAGCGCGAGCGACGGAACTCCAGAGGGCGGCGAGACAGAGAAACGCGAGGAGACGTAGCATGAGCCCACCTTGGCAAAGGAGCAGGGCTCGCGCGAATGCAAACTCACGGCGCCCTCCGGCGATGTCACCGGGAAATTCCGTGAGATGCGGAAGATGAAACGGCGCGCAGCTACGCCGATGCGCCGTTAAGGCGCGGGGACCAACCCGGCGCCGGGAAGCGACGCGCGCTTAAGCGAGGAACGAGCAGATGTACTCGCAGAGGCCAGACTTCACCTCGATGGTGAAACCGCTCTTGGACGGCACGTCGAAGTGCGTGCCGGCGACGTAGCGGTGCGTGCCCGTGGTGTTATCGAGCGTGACGATGCACTCGCCCGCGACGATCTCCATGCGCTCCGCGGCATCGGTGCCGAAGTGATAGGAGCCCGGGCGGATGAGCCCGAGGGTCTTTTTCGACTGGTCGGCGAACAGCACGGTGTGGCTGACGACGTTGCCGTCGAAATAGACATTGGCCTTGGTGAGGACCGTGACGCCTGCGAACTGGGTGGGAAGCGAGGACATGGGAAGGAGCCGTCATGGGGCGGGCGGGCCCGCGAGGCAAGCGCAGGATGAGGGGGCTTTTTTCAGAAACGATGGGTCAAGGGGATGGGATGGGGCCGAGCCCAGGCTTCGTTCTCTTCATCCGGCGCGCGTAACTCCTTTGGGCCTCATCTCGCGCCCGCTAGGCTCCACATCCAGCACGCTTTCGTGAATCGAGTCTATGGTGTGAAGCACCTCGCCTTTGTCGGTTACTTCGCAAAGTGCCCAATGGACCCGAGGCGTGCTTTCGGACGGATAGGTCACGCTACTGGAATCATCGAGCTGGCATGCGATGCCAGCCAGAGTCTGCCACTGCATGGCGCGGGTAAGTTCTGCGATATCCTCGCGACTGATTCCGAGTGCGAGCATCCGCTGCAGGACGGGGCCGGCACTGGCTCCGGGATCGCGCGGGTTCCGCTCCGCCGCGGCGATTTCGTTGTCGATCCATCCGGTCTCGCCCTCGCGAACAACGCTCTGCCACATCTGCCTGAGAAATACGAAGCGCGCGTACTGAGGAATACCTTCTTGGATTTGGGAGCGTGCCCAAGCTTCGGGGTCGATCGCACCCAAGGATTTGAAGTGGTCAGCAAGGGCTCGGATTTTGGGGGATTCGTTCACGGAGAGGGGAGTTTTTTTACCCAGCATCACAGGGTGATGGATTCTGTTTCGGCCGACGTGGACGGCGGTCGAAAGTTTGGGACGTCCGATCCCTCCGCTCGCGCGGAGGGCCTCGCCCACTAGGCTAGCGAGCCGCGGGGAGCGTCGCCTGCTCCGGGATTACCAACTCCATGCCGACGCGGAGGGGCTGGCCGTTGGAGAGTTGAGAGGCGTTGGCTTCGTAGAGGGTGCGCCAGCGTTCGGGGGAGCCGAGGTAGTGCTGGGAGAGTTTTTCGAGGGTGTCGCCGGAGCGCACGACATGGGTGCGCATGTTGCGCGCGTTCACGCGCTCGACGGCTTGCTGGCGGATGCGCTCGGCGTTGGCGCGCAGTTCGGCGGTGGGCTGGGAATCTCCGGCGGGCGGGGCCTTGGCGAGCTGCAGCGGGGTGGTGCCGGTGGCCGCGGCCTGCGCCATGATGGTGGCGAGCTGGCCGCGGAGGGATTCGGAAACCTGCTCGGAACGGGTGCGGGCCGGTTTCTGGGCGAGGAGTTCCGTGTTGAGCTGGGAGACCTCGGCCTGGGCCTGACCGTAGCGGGCAGCGGCGAGGGTCAGCTGCTGGGCGAGGCTGGCGTTCTCCGTGCGGGCGCGATCGAGATCGGTGCGAAGGCGGGTGTTTTCGGCCTGGAGGGCGGTGTAATCGCGGAGGGAGGTGGCGAGCTTTTCCTCGACCTCGCGCATCGAGGCATTGGCGGTCGTGGTGGCGCCGCCCGCGCTGCGCTCGGCCTGCAACCTGGCGTAGCTGGCGCGGAGGGTGGCGAGCTCGGCGGAGGTTTCGGCGAGGCGCCGGGCGACGTCGGAGGAGCCCGATTGGGAGCCGGCCCGCTCGAGGGCGACGCGGAGGGTGTCGCCTTCGCGTCGGACGAGCGCGAGCTCCTGCTTCAGGATTTTGTGCTCGGTCGCAAGGCTGGTGAAGGCCTCGGTGCTCTTGGCATCGCGCATCGGCGTGGCGGCCTCGGGCAAGCGGCCGAAATGGACGAGGCCGCACCCGGAAAGGAGCAGGGTGGCAGAAGCGAAAAGCGGGAGGACGAGGAGCCGCGGCACGGGGCGGCTCCTACGGTTGAGGTACGGCATGAAGGCTTGGGATTCGCAGGGAGCGCCCGATCACGAGGTTGTTGTTCTCGCCCAGCACGTCGCGGTTGGCGGAGAGGATGTTGCTCCAGTAGTCGGGAACGCCAAAGTAGCGGGTGGAAATTTTCGCGAGGGTATCGCCGCTGGCGACAACGTGAACGCGACCTGCGGCGGCGCCGGTGCCGCTGCTCGAACCCGGCCCCTCGCCCGTGGCGGGGATGACGATGCGCGGGGCGCTGCTACCCGAGGACGAGGACGTGACGAGCGTGGCACTGAGGGAGCCATTTGGCGGACGGGTGACGCCGTTGTTGCCAGAGCGGGAGGTCTCGCCGGCTTGGACGACCACGTTGGGCGAAGCGCTGGCGGCGGGCTGTTCGACGGCATCGGCGCGATTGAGGCGAGCCTTGGCCAGAGCGTTGTCCTCGCGCTTCACGATCTCGGTGAGCTCGGCGGTGAGGACTTGGACCGTGGAGCGGAGGGTGGTCACTTCCTCCTTCAGTGCGGCGGCCTCGGCGGCGTGCTCGGCGACGAGGGTGCGAGCATCGGGAGCGCTGCCGGTGCGCTGCTGCGCAAGGGCGGTGGCATTGGGCGCAGCGGTCTTCAGCTCGGTCCGGAGCGTCTCGGCATCCTGCTCCGCACGGGTGCGGGCTTCCTTTTGCGCGAGAAGATCCTGATTGAGCTGGGCGAGAGCGGTCTGGGCCTCCTTGTTCTCGGCGGTGATGGTTTTGACCTGCTCCGAGAGGGCGACGTTTTCGGTGCGAGTGGTCGCGACCTCGGTCTTTAGCCGGGAGACCTCTTCCTGCAGCTCGGTATAGCCGCGGAGCGTCGTGGCGAGCTTCTCCTCGGCGGCGCCGAGCTGGGCCTTGAGGCCGGTGGTCTCGGTGACGGCGAGAAGATCCTGGCTGCGGTCGGCGAGCAGCTTGGCGTAGCTGGCGCGAAGCTCGGCGAGCTCCTTGCTGGTCTCGTTGAGCTTGTCGACGAGGCGGGTGGCGGTGTCGCCATCGGAGGTGCGATTCTCGATCGCCATCCGGAGGGCGTCACCTTGGGCGCGGGTGAGGGCGAGCTCCTGCTGGAGTATTTTTTTCTCCAGGCGCAGATCGGAATTCTCCTTCAACAAAGCCTCGTCGCCCAGGACCTTGGCTTCAGGAGGAGGGGGCAAACGGCCGAGGTGAACATAGCCGCACCCGCTCAACGTGAGCAGTGCGGAAGCGAGCAGGAGAGCTCTGAGCTGGGCGGCCATGTAGGGTGAATTGCCTAGTTGTTTGAGGGGCGAAAGCGCGGAGGGAAACGACAAAGTGGGAATATAGGGATTACTACGGCTCAGGGAATGCGCAGGATAAGCCCTACCGTGAGCTGACTTTCATTGCGCAGGAGATCGCGGTTCGCGGCGTAGATATCAGTCCAGCGGGCAGCGTTTCCATAGTACCGGCGGGCGATCCCGGTGAGGGTTTCGCCGGTTGCCACGGTATGGACCCGCGGTGTCGGCGGGGGTGACGTGACGGGGGAAGTCGCTGGCAACGAACGAGTAGACGTGGAAGCGGGAGCGGCGACGGTGGTGGGGCGGGTCGGCTCGCGGGGAGCAGTGGCGGCGGTGAGACGGGTCGTGAGTTCGGTGACGCGGGCTTCGAGCGCGGCACGGTCTTGGGAGAGTTGGGCTTGGGCGCGTTGGGCGGCGGCGAGCTTTTCTTCGCTTTCGGCTTGGGCACGGGCGGATCGGTCGGCGGTCTCCTGGAGGGTCGAGGAGGTGGAGAGACGGGTGGTGAGGGTGGCGTTTTCGGCTTCGAGCTGGCGAAGGCGAGGCTCGATCTCGTTGGCCGCGGCGGATTTTTCGCGGAGCGCAGTCAGTTCCTGGTTGGCCGTGGCCAACTGCTGACGGGTGTCGACGAGGGATTGGCGTGCCGCTTCGAGGTCGGCGGGCGAGGGAGCGGAAGAGGCGCGAGATTCGGCTTGGGCGAGGGCGGCTGCGGCGGTGGTGGTCTTGGTGGTGAGTGCGGCGACGCTGGCTGCGAGGTCATCACGCTCCTTGGCGACCAAGGCGTAGGAGCGAAGGGAAACCGCGAGTTTCTCTTCGGCCTCGGCTTGGGCGCGGGTGGTGCGCTCGGTGGCTTCCTGCGTGGTGG
>JAZKEV010000402.1:6504-113444 GCA_040386765.1 Verrucomicrobiota bacterium
CGGAGGCGGCGGAGAGGCGCGTGGCGAGGGCGGCGTTTTCGGATTCGAGCTGGCGCACGCGGGGTTCGAGATCGCGGGCGGCGGTGGATTTCTCACGAAGGGAGGTGAGTTCCTGCGTGGCGGCGGCGAGTTGCTGGCGAGTGTCGGCGAGGGATTGGCGCGCGGTCGTGAGGTCGGCGGGAGAAGGGGCGGAGGTGGCGCGGGACTCGGCTTGGGCAAGGGCTGCGGTGGTGGCGGAAACCTTGGCGGCAAGGTCGTCGCGCTCTTTGGCGAGGGAGGTTTGAGCGCGAAGGGCGGTGGTGAGTTTTTCCTCGGCCTCGGCTTGGGTGCGGGTGGTGCGCTCGGTGGCTTCCTGCGTGGTGGCGGAGGCGGCGGAGAGGCGCGTGGCGAGGGCGGCGTTTTCGGATTCGAGCTGGCGGACACGGCTGGGGAGGTCACGGGTCGCGACGACTTGTTCGCGCAGGGTGGCCAGCTCTTGGGTGGCGGTTGTAAGTTGCTGGCGTGCGGCGGCGAGGTCGGCGGCGGGGACGGTGGTGCTCCGGGTGGCTTCGGCCTCGGAGAGGCGGCGGGTGAGGGTTTCGTTTTCGGTCGCGAGCTTGGTGGCACGCTCTTCGGCTTGGGCGATCGCTTCGGCGGCGCGGGTGGCCCGGGCGGTGGCTTCGCCGGTGGACCCCGTGGCGGCGTGGAGCTGGGCTTGCGTTTGATCGAGGGCCGCGGCGATGGCGGCGAGCTGGCGTTTCGTTGCAGTCAGCTCGCCTTCAACTTTGGGCAGGCGGTTGGCGCTCTCGGCGGATTTTTCCGAGGTGCGGGTGAGGTGGATGCGCTTGGATTCGCTGTCGGCGAAGGCGGCGTCGATCTTGGTGCGCTCCTCGGTGAGAGTGGCGGCTTGCTGGCGGGCCGTGGAGAGATCGGCGGTCAGGCGCGCGATGCGCTGACGGGCCTCCTCGGCGTTGCCGGAAGCGGCCGTGGCTTGGGTGAGGCGGGCGGTGAGGTCGTCGCGCTCGGTGGTGAGACGCGTCTTCTCGGCGGCCCAGGCGGAGCGTTCGTCGCCGAGGGCCTGGAGCTGGCTGCGGGATTGCGCGGTGGCGTCGTCACGGGCGCGGGTGGCAGCCTGAAGATCGGTTTCGAGCGTGGCGATCTGACGCTGGAGCGCCGTGGGCTCGACCGATGGGGCGGCGGTTGGGGCTTGGGCGAGGGCGGCCTGGGCCTTCGTGAGTTCGGCGCGCGTGGTGACGGCCTCGACGCGCTGGGCGGCGAGCTCGGTGGATTGGGCCGCGAGTGTAACTTGCGCTTCCTTTAACTGCGCTTCGGCGGCGGCAACCTTGTCGTTGGCGGGATGGACGGTGATGGAACGCGCGGCGAGGTCGCGACGGAGCTGGGCTATCTCGGCTCGGGCGGCGGCGAGACCGGCGGTGAGGGTGCGTTTCTCGGCGTCGGAGTCGGGAGCGGCGGTAGCAGCCGTCGGCGTGGATGCAGCTGCCGCAACGGACGCGGCGTCGGTGGTGGTGGCGGGCTCGGCCGCCGGAACAACCGCAACGGGCGGAGGAGTCGCGGGTGGCGCCGGCGCGACCTGTCGAAGCGTGAGGTGAGCTTTGCGCAGGGCTTCGATGCGGGTGTGGCCGGCCTCGATCTGCGTGGTGGTGAGCGTATTCTGGAGTTGCGTGAGGGCCTTGCCGGTGCCGCCGCTTTCGGAGGCGAGCGTGAGCCACGCATACGCCTCGACGAGATCGATATCGGTGCCGCGGCCTTCCGCGTAGGCGAGCCCGAGATTGTACTGCGCGATGGCGTTGCCGCGCTCGGCCTTGGTGCGCAGCGACACCAGCGCGGAGCTGGCCGCGGGAGGTTGCGCGCCGAGCGGGAGCGTGAGCCCGAGGATGGTTAAAAAAATCGCGGCGCGAACGGACATGGGGCGAGTGCGCGCGAGGTCTAAGCGGGACGCGGCAGGGCGTAAAGCAAGTGCTTGTCGTCTAGGGGATTTTACTCCGCCCAGTGCTTGGAGCGCTCGACGGCGCGGTGCCACTGGCGCTGGAGGGTGGCGACTTCGTAGCGCGTGGCCCGGGGCTTGAAGGTTTTGTCACCCTGCCAGAGGCCTGCGATCTCGTTGCGATCTTTCCAAAAGCCGACGGCGAGGCCCGCAAGGTAAGCGGCGCCGAGTGCGGTGGTCTCGGTGGTGCGCGGGCGGATGACCGGCGTCCCGAGGACGTCGCTCTGGAACTGCATGAGCGTATCGTTCACGGTCGCGCCGCCATCGACGCGGAGCTCGCGGAGGGGCAGGCGGGAATCGGCTTTCATCGCGGCGAGGAGATCCGCGCTCTGGTACGCGATGCTCTCGACGGCGGCGCGGGCGATGTGCGCGGCGGTCGTGCCGCGGGTGAGGCCGACGAGGGTGCCGCGGGCGGCGGCATCCCAATGCGGCGCGCCGAGCCCGGTAAACGCGGGGACCAGATAGACGCCGCCATTGTCCGGCACGCTGGCGGCGAGCTTCTCGATGTCGGCGGATTTCTTGATGATCCCGAGGCCGTCGCGGAGCCATTGGACGACGGCGCCGCCGATGAAGACGCCGCCCTCGAGGGCGTACTCAAGCGGGCCGGTGGCGCCGAGCCGCCAGGCGATGGTGGTGAGGAGCTGGTGCTTCGAAACGACGGGTTTTTCGCCCGTGTGCAGGAGGAGGAAGCAGCCCGTGCCGTAGGTGTTCTTGGCGAGGCCGGCGCGGAAACACGCCTGGCCAAAGAGGGCGGCTTGCTGGTCGCCCGCGACGCCGGAGATCGGCAGGCCGCGGAGCGCGGGGATGGACTCCACCTCGCCGTAAATCTCGCTGCTGGCGTGGACGGTGGGGAGCAGTTCGCGCGGGATGCGCAAGGCCTTCAGCAGCGCGTTGTCCCAATCGCCGGTGCGGAGATTGAGGAGGAGGGTGCGCGAAGCATTGGAGACATCGGTGACGTGGAGGCGGCCCGCGGTGAGCTTCCAGATGAGCCACGTATCGACGGTGCCGAAAGCGAGCTCGCCGCGCTCGGCGCGCTTGCGGGCGCCGGGGGTGTGCTCAAGGAGCCACGCGATCTTGGTGCCGGAGAAATAGGGATCGAGCACGAGGCCGGTGGTCTTGCGAAAGAGGGGTTCGAGCCCCTGCTGTTTCAGGTCGGCGCAGAGCGGTGCGGTGCGGCGATCCTGCCACACGATCGCGGGCGCGATGGGCTGGCCGGTGCGGCGATCCCAGATGAGCGTGGTCTCACGCTGATTGGTGATGCCGAGCGCGGCGATATCCGCACCGCGCGCCCGGGCCTTCGCGACCGCGGCGAGGGCGACGCTTCGGGTCGTTTCCCAGAGATCGTCGGGGTTGTGCTCAACCCAGCCGGGCTGCGGAAAATGCTGCGCAAACTCCTCCTGGGCGACGCCGCGGGGACGGCCTTGACGATCGAAAACGATGGCGCGGGTGGACGTGGTGCCTTGATCGAGAGCAAGGACGAAACGACGGGGCATGAGAAGGCGATAGGGCGGACAGGCGGTTTCGCCAAGCCCGGGATGGGTGGCGTTAGCCTTTTGCACGAAGATGTTACGGTCGTGTTAAGAAGCCTCCACCACGGTCTCGTACCCAAATTTGGGTAGGTGTGGTTCTTGACCGGGAGAGCGCCGTCGCGAATAAGACGAGCCATGCGCACGCTGCACGCTGCTCTCGCCCTGGTTGTAATCGGATTTTCCACCGCGGTCACTTGGGCCGCCGAAAAGGCCGTCGAGGCCAAGGATGCTCTGCCGCCGCCGAAGACGCGCGAAGAGGCGTACGCGCGCGCGGGCGTGAAACTCACCGCTGGTCCCGCCACGGTGCCGCTCGGCAAAATCGCCGAGCTGAAGGTGCCGCAGGGCTACTCCTTCGTGGGTGCGGACTCGCTCGATCGTTTTTATCAGGTCACGCAGAACATGAAGAGCGGCAAGGAAGTGGGCGTGCTGCTCGCGCCCGGTTACACGCTCTTCTTCGACTACGACGACGTGGGCTACGTGAAGGACGAGGAGAAGGACAAGCTCGAGGCCGGCAAGCTGATGAAGGCGATGACGGAGGGCGAGGAGGAGTCCAACGCCGCGCGCAAGGAGCGCGGTTGGGACCAGATGAAAATCACGGGCTGGGCGACCCAGCCATACTACGACACGAAGACGAACAACCTCAAATGGGCGATCAACCTCACGTCGTCGCAGGACAATTTTAAGGATGTCTTCATCAACGAAAGCATCCGCCTGCTCGGGCGCGGTGGTGTGATGAATGTGACGCTCGCCACGGACACGACGGCCTTCAAGACCGCGGAAGCGGACGCGGACAAGCTGCTCGCGGGCAACTTCAGCTACCTCTCGGGCCAGAAGTACGCGGAGTTCAAATCCGGCGACAAGATCGCGGCGTACGGCCTCTCGGCGCTCGTCCTCGGTGGCGCGGGCGTGATGGCGGCCAAGCTAGGCTTCTTCGCGAAGATCGGCGTGCTGTTTGGCAAATTCTGGAAGGCGATCGTGTTTGGCCTCATCGCGGTGGGCGCGGTCCTCAAGAAGTTTTTCAACAAAGTCACGGGCGCGAACCCCGATCCGAAGCCGCCCCTGGCCTGAGTTGCGGCGCGGATGTCGGAATGGATTCTAGTCCTCGCGCTGTTCTGGGCCTTCTGGGCGATTGACGGCGCGCGGCTGCTGGGCCGCCGCGTCTTTTCGCTGACGGGGCGGCTGCGACGGCGGGGGAGGCGTGGAATGAGGTTGGGATACAGCCGGTTGAGTTTGCCTGCGGTGTTGCCGCACGGCGCGCGGGTGGTTGCTGAAGACGTGCCGCTGGCGTTCTCGCCGGAGGGAATTTGCAACCGGCCGGTAGGCAGCGCGGGCCGGCCGGCGGAGGAACCGGAGAGGGCGGTGCAGGCCTGGCGGTGGGAGGAGATCAAGCAGGTGGGACTGGCGAAGGGCTGGATCTATGTGAACGGCGCGCGGTTTTGCCCGGCGACGGGGCACGTGATGGCGGCGGAAGTGCTCGCGCTCACGGAGGCGGCGCCCGCGGTGCGCGAGCGGCGATTGCAGATGTTGCTCCGGCGCTGGTTCCGGCCCGCGCATCTGCGGCGGAAAGCGCGCGTGCTGGAGGCGCGCACTGCCTGGCCGGCGGCGCTGAATGGGTGGACGCTCGCGATCCTCGCGGGCGTGACGATCTACGTGGGGGGTGATTTTGCGGCGCGGCTCTCGGCGGAGAAGAGTGCACGGCTCGCTGACGCGCTCCCTTGGATTTTGCTGGGAGCCTCTGCGATGCACCTGATGGCGGTGATCGTCACGTGGCGGGCGTTGAGACGGCTCCGCGCGGTGCGACCGGAGAAGCGCTCGAGCAGTCTCATGAGCGCGCTCCTGCTGCCGGCGCAGGCGCTGCGGTTGCGCGCGCTGGCGGGAGACGGATTTTTTCCCGCGCAGCATCCGCTCGCGGCAGTGCTGGCGTTTGCGGGCGAGCGCGTACAGCGGGCGGTGGCGTTCGACACGCTCGCGGATCTGCGCTGGCCGATTCACGGGAGGGAGGATTCGCCGCGAGCGCGGGAGATCGCGGCGTGGTTTCGCGCTGCGCTCGAGCAGCGCGTGCGGGCGGAGTTGGCGAGGGCTGGCGTGGCAGTGGATGAGTTACTGGCGGCGCCGAAGCCGGATACAAAGGAGAGTTGCCGGTACTGCCCGCGGTGCCGCGCGCAGTTTCGGGCAGGGCCGGAGATGTGCCCGCATGGCGTGGTGCTGGCGCGGGTGAAGGATGAGGCGTAGCGACTTTGAGGGTCGCGGCGCCGCGGTAGGTCGGAGCCCGAGCCGAAAATTTTGGGAATAGACGGAATGGACGGAATGGGCGGGGTGACACGAGGGGCGGCCCGAGGTATAGTAAGGGTTGGGTGAGAGGGGCGGAGTTGGGATCTTAGCTTAGAGAAAGAAAATGACTCATGAAGGCAGAACGAAGGTGCAGAACGAAGGTAAGGAGCCTGAGAGGGAAACCTCCTCTATTTCCGGGATAATCCGGGATAATACGGGCTATTCCGGTATTGGCTGGGATTATCTGGAATCAACGGAGATGGATGGGGGAATAAAGGTGCGTCTTCGCCAAGGCTACGGCCGCATTCGGGCCGGGGCGGGATGATGTTCTTGCCGCTCTTTCCGACCTTCCTGTTCAAATCAAATCATCCTACGCCTTTGCCTAGCATCTATCCGCAGTATCGGCGGTTATCCGCGGTCAAAACCTCTGCGCGAAATAGAGTGGGGGCGCCCCTATGCCGCCGACGCGGCCTAAATGTTATTCATTGGCGACTGTTTAACCCTTTAACTGAACGTGGTTTGATCAATCGCTGAGGTGCGGCTCATCCGTGGCGTACCATCGCGCGATTGCTGAAACCTTGCGAACCACGACGTGTCGCACACGTTGTCCAATTCGCGCTCCCATGAAAACGACCCTTTCGCTCTGCATCGCCCTGCTCGCGGCTGCGTCCACGCATGCGCAGGTCTTTCGTCCTGAGGCTGCCCGCGGTGCCATCCTTGGTGGCATCGCCGGTGGCGTGATCGGCCACAATAGCGGTAGCGGTAATGGCTGGCGCGGGGCTGCGATCGGCTCGGCTGCGGGCCTGCTGATCGGCCAGGCAGTGGGGGACGCGCGCGCGGATCGGGGTTATCGCGATGGGGGCTATGTTTATCGCTCCTCGCCGAGCGTGAGCGTGGGGATCGGTGTGGGCTATGGCCACGGATACCATGGCCGGGGACATCATGGGCACGGCCACTATCACGGCGGCTATCGTGGCTACAATCGCGTGGGCTGGGGCATCTCTTATGCCCCGAGCTACAGCTACTATCGCGGCTACAGCGATTGGGATTATCCGTACGTCTATCGCCCCGCTCCGGTCGTTGTGCAGCAGGCGCAGCCGCAGATCGTGCAGGCGCCCGCCGCTCCCGCGCCGGTGCAGCAGGCCGCGCCGCAGCAGGTGACGATCATCAATAATTACTACAATTCCTCGCCGATGACATCGGCCAACTCGCTCTTCGGGCGCTGAGGAAACGCGTTTTCTGAATACGCCGCCGACGCCGCTCGTCGGAATGCACCAGTGACTTTTCCCGCCCGCGCGCGTCGGGTCATCCCCTCTCTCTTTTTTTTTGACCACACCAATGAAACCCTCCTCTCGTTTTCTCCTCGCCGGTCTGGCCGCGGGCTCGGCGATTCTTGCTGGCTGCGCCACCACGGCGGGCGTGCAAAATCCCTCGGGCGTGCCCGTGACCGAGATGCGTCCCGATGAGCGCGGCTCGGTCGCCGGCACCGGCATCGAGTCGCAGGACATGGTCTCGGTCACCGACCGCATGGCCCGCAGCATCCTGAGCATTCCGCAGATCGCGCGGGCGCAGACGCCCCCGAGCGTGATCCTCGAGCCGGTCGTGAACAACACCCGCTTTCCGATCAACAAGGACATCTTCCTCACCCGCTTGCGTACGCAGCTTAACTCGAAGGCCATGGGCCAGGTGAGCTTCCTCGATCGCGCGATGATGAAGACGCTCGAGCGCGAGCGTGAGCTCAAGCGCGCGGGTCAGGTGACGGCCAGCGCCGACCCGAATGTCGTGGAGTTTGCCGGTGGCGATTATCTGCTGACGGGCGCCCTCGACGGCATGACGACGCGCACCTCGCAAGGCACCAGCGACTACGTGCTGTATAGCTTCCGCCTGACGGACATGCGCACGAGCCGCATCGTGTGGGAAGACTCTGCTGAAATCAAAAAGCAGGGTCTCGAAGACGCCGCCTATCGGTGAGCGCCCCCGACTCCACGTCTCACGGGCGGCCTTCCGAAACAGCCCGCCGCGTGAGCGGCGGGAGGGGAGCAGATGCGACCACGACGCCGCATGATCCTTGCGCACCCGTGCGGGATTACGCAACCGGGCCGAACTGGAAGAAACTCTGTGCACTGGCGGGTTGCGTGACGCTTCTCGCCGGCTGCGCCTCGACCACCCCCAATCTCCGCGATGGCGCAGGCACGCGCGGCGCGCTCGGCCCGGCGACCGCCGCCGACGGCAAGCCCGCGATCCCTGAGCGCGAACGCGTGCTCTTCGATTACCGCGCAGGCGCGACGGCGCTGCGAACAGGCGATTACGACGTGGCGAAAGAAAAGTTCGACGATGCCATCGCGCGGATCGGCGGCATCATCACCAACGATGCCTCGGCCGCCAAGGCGCGCAGCCTTTTCTCCTCCGAGAGCAACAAGACCTTCATCGGTGAGCCGTACGAGCGCGTGATGGCTTACTATTATCGCGGCATCCTTTACTGGCGCGACGGGCAGCCCGACAACGCCCGCGCCTGTTTCCGCTCCGGCCAGGTCATCGATAGTGACCCCGAGCAAAAGAACTACGACGCTGACTACGTCCTGCTCGATTACCTCGATGGCCTGGCCTCGGCGAAACTCCAGGCGGACGGCAGCGATGCCTTCGCACGCGCGCAGACGCGGGTGGGTGAGAAGAAACCGCTCCCGCCCTACGATCCCGCCGCCAATGTCCTGATCTTCACCGAGTACGGCTACGGTCCGCGCAAATACGCCGCGGGCGAACACGGCCAGATGCTGCGCTTCCGCGCCGACGACTCGCCGACGCACTCCGCGCGCCTCGTGCTGGAGGATGGTCAGACCATTCCGCTGCCGGCGTATGACGATCTCAGCTATCAAGCCACGACGCGCGGCGGTCGTGTGATGGATCACATCCTCGGCAACAAGGCGGTCTTCAAAAGCACCACCGATACGGCAGGCGATGTCGCTCTCGTGGGCGCGATGGTGGCCGGCAGCCACGCGATGGATCGCCAGGCGCGCGGCAAAGATGGCGGCGACTCCGCGATCGCTGCCTTGGGCCTCGGTCTCATCGGCGTGATCGGCAAGGTGGCCTCCGCCGCCACCCAGACGCAGGCCGATACGCGCCAATGGGATAACCTCCCGCAGCGCCTCAGCTTTGCCGCCGTGAAGCTTCCGGCTGGCGAGTATCGCGGCCGCCTCGAATTCCTCGATCGCGAGGGACACCTCCTCGAACGCCGCACCCAAACCGTAACGCTTTCCGTACCCCCCATCGACCGCGATACCGTCGTGTTTTTGAGCGAACTTAAACGCTGACCCGCAGTCTCACCCCATCATCTGACGCGCCGACCACCTATGAACGCCAAGCCCGCCCTCCTCCTCCTATCGCTCGCCACCCTCGGCCTCTCCGCGGGTTGCGTGAACCCCACCGGCCCCTTCGCGCCGGTCGATACGACGAAATTCACCCTCGAGAACTCGTTAAATTTCGTGCTCCTCGACAAGGCCACGCAGAATTCGATCACCTGTACCGGCCTCCAGCAGCTCACGACCGCTGACGGCCGCCTCTCGGTCGTCGCCAACGTGAAGAACCGCGAAGCCCGGCGCATCCAGGTCCAGGTGAACTGCGTGTTCAAGGACGACAACGGCTTCTCCACCGGCGACGAGACGCCGTGGCAGACGCTCATCCTCTCGCCGAATGCCACCGAGGCGGTGCCGTTCACCGCGATGAATCTGCAGGCCAAGAAGTATACCGTCCGTGTCCGTCAGGCGCAGTAAAACGTCCGCATCCCCCGCCCCGCCATGAATCGTTCACTCCTTCTCATCCCGCTCGCACCGCTGCTGGTGCCGTTTGTGATTGCGCAGACCCAGAACGTAGAACCGCCGCCGCCGATCGTGAAGATCGTGCCGAGCGCACCGGCGCCGGTCATGCAGCCGACACAGCCCTCGCAGCGCGTCTATGCGCCGGCAACCGAGGCGCTCATCACGCGACAGGCGGCCGATGGCGTGGTCGATGGCTTTCGCAAGGCGTACAACACGGGCAGCGCGTCGCGCGTCGTGGTGTATGTGAATCGCACGCTCGTCGACACCTCGACCGGCCTGAAGCTGACGGACCGCACGGAGAATTTCGAAAAGACGAACGACACCGCGAAGACCAGCGGCACCAACACCTACAAGGTGAAGGATGGCACGGCGGCTTCGCTGGCCGACCAGCAGACGGTGCGCGAGATCGAGCGCCTCGTCGGCCGCGTTTTCCGTAACGGCGGCGCGCAGCTCGCGGACCCGAAGGTCGCGGCTTCGTTGCTTCCGGACGATGGCGCGCATCTCGTCGGCGACGGCGCCGCGAAGGATCGTCAGGCGCTTTCCAACGTCGCGGATATCGCGATCGAAGTGCTCATTTCCAGCCGTAATATTTCGGTCCCGGAAGTGTCGGGCGACGCAAGCTATCCCGTGCCGGACATCCAGGCGACGGCGATTCGATTGAAGGATGCCGCGATCCTCGGCCAGGCTGCGGCCAGTGACATCATCGGCAAAGGTGCCCAGGCGGGCCGCGTCGTGAAGCAATTCAGCGTGCAAGACATCACCGAGGCTACGGCTATCGCGCTGATGGACGATATGCTGACGGGAAAGCGCTGAGCGAAATTCGGGGCTGGTTTTGCGGCGTTTGTAGTTCCGCCTTCAGGCGGAAGGTTTTTCGGATTCCGCCTGAAGGCGGAACTACGAACCCGAACCATGTAAGGTGGGAGGGCGGATTAAAACTCGCCCTATTTTTTTTCCGGCACGCTGGGAGGGAACTCGATATCCTTGGTGGCCTCGGCCATCTCTTTCAGAGCTTTATCGAGGGCGGTCTTGTCGTCGCCGATCGAGCGGACGGAGGGCGCACCGATGGAGAAATCGATGGTCGCGCCGTCTTGAATCGGCACGGTGGGCGGAGCGAGCGGCTTGCGCGTATCGCGTGGCGCGGCGACGAAGATCGGCGAGGGCAGCGGAATGACGGGGGTCTCGAACTTCGGCTCCGGCAGGGGCGGCATCGGAATATCCGCGGGACGAAATTCACTATTCACATGCCGGCCAAGCCCGCGCGGTGCGGTCGGCTGGAGCATGGGCCGGATGGTCGCATAGTAAAACCCCGCCAGTGCGCCGACGACGACCACGATCCAGATAAGGCGGGATTTCATACGAGAGACTGCCGACGAAGGTGGCGACATATGCTGCGGATATCACGGTTAAAGCGCGCCGATCTTAGAAACCACTGAGGGGCGGGCGCGGGAATGACATTCGACCGCTTTGAGTTTTTTCCTCGCGGAAAGCGCGACGGCTCACCGGGACGGTTCGCCCTACCTCAGACACGCGGCCCTCTCTTCGGGTCTCTTCAACTCAGCGCCAGCGCGATCACCCCACCCGCCATCGCCACCGCGGCCCACAGGCGGCGCCGGCTGTTGCCTTCCTTGAGGTAGCGCGCGCCGAAGTACGCGCCGATCACGATGCTCACTTCGCGCGCGGGTGCGACGTAGCTCACGGGTGTGAAGGTCATCGCGGTGAGGACGAGCACGTAGGCGATCGGCGAAAGCACCGCCATGCCTACGATGTAGAGTTTATGCTCGCGCCAGTGATACCTCACGGTGGGCCAGTTGGAAAAAGCCGAGGGCGTCACGAGAGCGAGGACCACGAAGGCCGTGCCGCCATCGTAGATGATCGGCGGGATGTGGCGGGTGTGCACGCCATGCCGATCCCACAGCGTGTAGGCGGCGATGAAGACGCCCGTGAGCAGGCCGTAGCGGATCGCATTGCGCAGGTGCGCGCGGTCCTCGCGGAAAAGCCGGGTGCCATCGGTCAGCACGAACACCGCGGCCACGATCACGAAGCCGCCAAACGCGCCGAGCAGTGTGGGCCGCTCGGCAAAGATGGTCACCGCGCCGATCATCGCCAGCAGCGGCCCGGTGCCGCGTGCGAGCGGATAGATGAGGGAGAAGTCGCCCGTGCGATAACTGCGCTGGAGCGAGAGCGAGTACGCCGTCTTGAGCAACCCGCTACCGGCGATCCACCCGATATCGACGAGCGAGAGACTCGGCCGGTAGGTGAACCAGTAGTAGGCGATGACCGGAACGTAGAGCGAGCAGATGACCGTGCCCACGACCCAGACAAACGGCGGCCCGCCGCCCGCGCGCTTCGCGCAGAGATTCCAAGTCGCATGCAGCACTGCCGCGATCAAGACGAGGATGACGGCAAAGGCGGTCACGCGGATATCTGGGCTCTACGCATTCCTTGATATTTTCGCGCACCCGGCGCGGGGGACGAACAGAAAAGGCGACGAGTGCAGAAACATCCGCATTCGCGAACACGGCCGCCCACCGACCTACTTCGCCGCAGCCTTCGGCGGATTCTTCACGTGGGTATCGAGCCAAGTCTCCGTCTCCCACAGCATGTGCAGCAGGCTCTCGCGGGCGCGGTAGCCGTGCGACTCGTGCGGGAGGACGACGTAGCGCGCGGGCGCGCCGTGGCCTTTCAGCGCGGCGTAGAAGCGCTCGCTCTGGATCGGAAACGTGCCGGAGTTGTTGTCAGCCGCGCCATGGATGAGGAGGATCGGGTCCTTCAGCTTGTTGGCGTAGTTGAAGGGCGACATCGCGGCGTAGACCGCCGGGGCCTGCCAGAAATTGCGATCCTCGGACTGGAAGCCGAAGGGCGTGAGCGTGCGGTTGTAGGCGCCGCTGCGCGCGATGCCGGCGCGGAAGAGCCGCGAGTGGGCGAGGAGATTGGCGGTCATGAAGGCGCCGTAGCTGTGGCCGCCGACCGCGACGCGTTTCTGGTCGGTGACACCGCGGCGCACGAGCTCGTCGATCGCAGCCTGGGCATTGGCCACGAGCTGCTCGATGTAGGTGTCGTTGGGCTGCTTGCCGTCGCGACCCACGATCGGCATCGCCGGATCGTCGAGCACGGCGTAGCCGACGAGCAGAAAGGGCAGGGCGCTCGACGGGCTCAGGCGGGCAAAGCGCTCGGGCGTGGCATTGACCTGGCTCGCGGTCTCTTCGCTGAGGAACTCGCGGGGATATGCCCACAGGAGCGTGGGCAGCGGGCCCTGCCCGGGTTTGTATCCGGGCGGCAGATACAGCTTGCCGGAGAGTGCGACGCCGTCGGCGCGCTTGTAATGGATGACCTCGGCGGCGAGGCCGTCGAACTGCGGGTAGGGATTCGGAAACGAGGTGATGGCCCGTGGCTCGCCGCCCGCGAGGGGGTGGACGACGTAGTTGCCGGGCGAGGTGGTGGACTCGCGGCGGGTGAGCATCTGCGTGCGCTCCTTGTCGAGAAACGCCACGAACTCCTCGAAGTACGGGGGCTCCGAGCGCCAGAGCCGGTGCGTCTGCTTCGTGGCAAGCTCGAGCTCGTCGACAAATGGCCGGTCGCCCTGCGGCGAGGCGCCCGTGCCCTCGAGGAAGATCTTGCCGCCGTCCTCGCTGCGCTGGATCACGAGGCGGCCGAAGTTATTGCGGACGAGCACGGGGCGGCCCGGGTCGTTGTAGCGATCTTGCGACGAGCGCTCGCTGAGGAGCACGGGCTCGCCGCCGGGCTCGCCGGGGGCGACGCGCCAGGTGCGGGTCTTGCGCGTGCGCGTCCAGCTCTCGACGACGGTGGCGAGCGCGTCATCGCCCCACGTGATGCTTTGCACGCGGTACTCGAAGCGCTGCTGCTCGACGGCGGAGGCGGTGAAGGGCACGGGCTGCGTGTACCATGCGTCGCGCCGCGGTTCGGTGGAGTTAGCATCGCCCTTGTCGAGGGCCTGCACCCAGCTGAGGGTCGCGGGCTTGTCGGCGCGCCACGTGACGAGGCGCGGGCCGACGCGCACGCCGCCGGGCGGCATGGCCTCAAGCAGCGGGGTATCGATCACGAGCTTGGCGCTGCGGCCGTTGCGATCGAGGACCTCGGTCTTGCTTGGAAAGCGCGAGGAGGGGACGACGTAGGAGAACGGGCGGTGGACGGACTCGACGATGACGTAGTTGCCGTCGGGCGAGGCGGACGTGCGGTTATAGAGGCCCGGTGCCCCATAATTTTGCAGGCCGCCATTCAGTGAAACGAGGACGGGCTGCGCAGTGGCATAGTGTTCGAAGAGCGCTTCGTCGTAGGGGCTGGTGAGCAGGCCGTCGTACGTGCGCGCGGGGGCGCGACGGCCACCGGTTTCCTGCACCACGGGGCCGGAGGGGACGGTGGGAGCGGCGGGTGCGGGGCCGCGGCCCTCGGGAATGCGGAGGGCGAGGATCGTGGTATTGTCGAGCCACGCGAGCGGGTCTCCGAAGGTGGCGTTTAGGATCGGGCCGGTGAGGCGGCGCGCCTTGGCGGTGGCGGCCTCGACGATCCAGAGCTCGATGCCCTTCTCGCGCGTGAGCGTGAAGGCGAAGTTCTTGCCGTCGAGCGACCACTCGTAGTTCGCGATGCGGGCTCCGGCAGGGAGGCCGGTGACGCGGCGCTCGGCGGCGGTCGCGAGATTTTTCAGCACGATGCCGGTGTAGGAGAGACCGCGGCTGGGGCCATTGGTCACGGGATTGATCCGGAGGCCTGCGAGCCGCAACTCCGGTTGCGCGAGCTCGGCGATCGAAGGCGCCTCCGAGCGCTCCAGGAAAAGCAGCTCGCGGCGATCCGGCGAGAGCACCGCGAGAGGCGTGGTGGGCGCATCCACAATGGCGGCGAGTGCGGGCGACGGGGTGCGATAAGTGGCGGCTTCTTGCGCGAGCGCGAAGGCGGAGCCGAAAACAAGAACGAGCGCAGCGGACGCAAAAGCGTAGAGCGACAGGCGAGGCAGCATGGGAGCGAAGGCTGAGGCGCTGGCGCAGGCATGGCAACGACCGTGCGGGCGTTTTCGTAATGACCGCGATGAATGCGGGCATGGATGCGGCGGAGCGCGGGGAGGGAGAGCGGGGGGATGGCTGCAACGTATCGGCTACCGTATCCGAGGTAGGCGGCCAGCGTGCGGGGGCTTGTCCGAATTATCACGAAGCGCCAGCGAGCTGGCGGCCTACCACGCGGTCGAGACCTTTTACATAATCGATGTGCTGAGTGCCGACTCTTCCGAGGCGGCTACAATAAGAGCGAGCCGGAGCGTGCGGCTGTACCGGTGGGCGGGTGAGGGTGGGTTGACCGCGCGCGGAGGTCTGCGAGGCTTGCGGGTTCGCCATGGCCCGTTTTGCACCTTATCTTCGCGAGGTACGACCCACGCTCACGTTGGCGCTGCCCATCGTCGTGGGGCAGCTCAGCCAGATGCTGATGGGCGTGACGGACAGCGTGATGATCGGGCAGGCGGGCACGGTGCCGCTGGCGGCCTCGTCGTTTGGCGGGAACGTCTTCAATATCTTTTACGTGATCGGGATCGGCCTGATGGTGCCGGTGGCGATCTTTGTCTCGCGGTCGCGCGGCGCGGGGAAGCCGGTAGAGGCCGCCGAATACCTGCGGCACGGGGTGGCGATGGCGCTGGGCTTCGGGCTGCTCGTCACCCTGCTCATGGCGGCCCTGAGCCTGCAGCTGCAGCACTTCGACCAGCCGCCGGAGGTGATGGCGATCGTGCGGCCTTTTTTCCTGCTGATCGCGGCCTCGCTTACGCCCGTGCTCGTGTACCTGGTGCTGCGTGAATTTGCGGAGTCGATGGGGCACCCGTGGGCGCCGATGTGCATCATGCTCGCCAGCGTGGCGCTGAACGCGGGGCTCAACTGGATCTTTATCTACGGCAACCTCGGCATGCCGGCCCTCGGCCTCACGGGCGCGGGCATCTCCACGCTGGTGGCACGGATCGTCGGCGTGACGGGAATCTTCCTCTGGCTGCGCCGTGACCCGAAGGTCCGCGATGCCTGGCCGCGGAGGTGGTGGGGCGGGTTCTCGACGGCGCGCTTCAGGGAGATGCTGACAGTCGGCTTTCCGGCGGCCGGCATGCTGCTCTTCGAAGTCTCGGCCTTTGCGATTTCGAGCATCATGAACGGCTGGCTCGGCGCCGTGCCGCTGGCGGCGCATCAGATCGCGATCACGACGGCGTCGATGGCCTTCATGGTGCCGCTCGGGCTGGCGATGGCGAATGGCATGCGCGTGAGCCATGCCGTGGGCAGCGGTGAGCGCCACCGCCTGCGGCCGATCGCGTTTTCCACGATGGGCCTCGGTCTCTCGGCGATGGCGTTTTTCGCGATCTCCTTCGCCTTTGGTGGGAGGACGATCGCCTCATGGTATGTGAACGATGCCGCGGTCGTGGCGCTCGCGACGCAGCTTCTCGCTGTCGCTGCGCTCTTCCAACTCTTCGACGGCACGCAGGTGATCGCGGCCGGCTCGCTACGCGCGATCATGGATGTGCGCGTGCCGGCGATCATCACGCTGATCGCGTACTGGGTGATCGCGCTGCCGCTCGGCTACTTCCTCGGCGTCCGCGGTCCGTGGGGCGCGGTGGGCATCTGGGTGGGTATCGCCACGGGCCTCGCGCTTGCCGCGGTGTTCATGACGCTGCGGTTTGTGCGGCTGACGCGGGCGACTTAAAGGCCCGAAGCAGTAGCGCTTCCGCGCTCGTAAAATGGCGGAATCTGAGTTCCGTGGGCGACACGCGCATGAACTCCTTCACGATCTATACACCCACCCGCATTTTCTTTGGCTCCGATCAACTCACGGCGTTTGCGGAGGCGGCGGCGAAGCTGGGGAAACATGCTTTTGTCGTCACGGGCGGTGGAACGGTGAAGAAGCTGGGCTATGTAGACGCGGTCGCAAAGGCCCTGACGACCGCCGGACTTAAACTCTCGTTTTTCAGCGGCATCGAGCCGAATCCCGAGGCTGCGACGATCAATCGCGGTGCGGTGCAACTGCAGGCGGATGGGGCCGACTTTGTGGTCGCGCTCGGCGGCGGCTCGGTGATCGATGCCTCCAAGGCCATCGCGGCACTCGTGCACGCGGGCGAGAGCGACATCTGGCCCTTCGTGCTCGGTGAGGCGCGGGCGTTTCAGCTCAAGGGCGCGCTGCCGATCGCGGCGATTCCGACAACGGCAGCCACGGCGTCCGAGGTCACGCCGTATGCGGTGGTCTCGAATCGCACTGCGCGCGGCAAATCCATCCTCGCCGCGGAGTTCCTCAAGCCGCTCGTCTCGTGGCTCAACCCGGCGTACACCGTGGGGCTCTCGCCTACGACGACGGCGGATGGCGCGGCGGATATTTTCAGCCACGTGATCGAGAACTATCTCGTCGGTGGAAACGAATCGCCGCTGGCCGACCGCTATTCCGAGGGCGTCATCGCCACTGTAATCGAAAGTCTCCCGCGTCTCCTCGCCAATCCCGCGGACCTCGCGGCGCGCGGCGATATCATGTGGGCCTCGACGCTCGCGCTGAACGATTATCAGAACGCTGGCCGCCGCCCGGGGCAGTTCGTGCTGCACTCGATGGAGCATGCGCTGAGCGCCTTCATGCCGGCGCTCGCTCACGGGCGCGGGTTAGCGACGCTCTACCCGGCGTATTTCCGCTGGTTGCTCGCGCATGGCCGGGGGCGTGATCGCTTCGCGCAGCTGGGCACGCGCCTCTTCGGCCTGAGCGGAGATGAAGTGACCCGCGCCGACGGCTTCGTCACCCGCTTCGAGCAATGGCTCGCCGCCAACGGCCTCCTGCAATCGTTGGCCGACGTGGGGTTCAAGGCTTCCGATTATCCCGCCATCGCCGACTATGCCGTGCGCACTTACGGTGACGGCAAACAACTCGACGCCATCGGGGCGTTGCCGGCGGCGGAGATCGTCGCGATTTTCGAGGGGACGCAGCGGCAAGCCAAGGGCGCGGCGCGCTGAGCAGGGCAGGATGCGACGACGGCGGGCTAGGGGGGGCTAGCCTCACTGCGGAACACTTCTTTTCGGGGCGGTTGACCACGCGCGGAGGGTGGGTTGGTTGTGGCATTATGAAACACCTCCGGATGATTTTCGTGGGCATCGTGCTGGCGGCTCAGGCGGGCGCGCTCGAGCTGGAGACCTTCAAAGTAGAGGGCGACGTGAAGACGCTGGGCGTGGATTTTTCCATCTCGCGTCCGAAGGGCTGGGAGCCGCGGCCGGTGAAGCCGGGCTCCGCGGTGATCGCGGCGTTTTGGTCCACTCCGCAGGGCTTGGGCGACAACCTTTCGCTCGTTGTGCCGGGCAAACAGAATCTGAAACGGGACGCTGTCACGAAGAGCCAGTTCAAGTCCTTCTTTGAGCACCCGCAGATGGAGAAGTCAGTTGCGGCGGGGATGCCGTTTGCGGGAGTGAAATTCACCGCGAAACAGTTTCTGGCCGACTACAAATATCCCGCCGGTTATCTGGATTACGACGCCACGTTGAAGGCGCCTACGGGCGAGCAGATGGTGCGCGTGCGCAACTATATCGTCTATCTCGGAAACGTGATGCTGCAGGTACAGTTCTACCTGATCCAAGAGGGCGAGGCCGACCGGCTGAAGGCCTTCGAACCGGAGATGCACCGCATCGTAGACTCGCTGGAGTTTACCAAGAAACCGTAGGGACGAGCCGGATCGCGCTGTCTACAGGCCGAGGCGGGTGCGGGCTTCGGCGAAGGTGAGGCCTTCGATGCGCAGGGTTTTCTGACGCGAGGTGTCGCCACGGAGGACCGTGACCGCGCGGCGGGAAAGACCGAGGGTATCGGCGAGGAATTCGCAGAGGGCATCGTTGGCGCGGCCTTCGACGGGCGGGGCGTGTACTTTTATTTTCAGAGCGTCACCGAGCCAACCGACGACCTCGCTGCGCGGGGCATTGGGGATGGCCTTGATGGTGAGGATGCAGGAGCGCGGAGCGGCGGGAGCGGCTGGCGTGGGTGTGCCGGACGGAGCGGGCTTGGCTTTGGCGCGACTCATCGACGGAGACGGGGTGGCGAGCGGAGCTTCCGCGGTGAGCGAAAATGCGAGAGGGCGGGTTGGAAGCCCGCCCTAGTTTTACTCCAGCGCTTCGGCGAGGGCGGCGATGATTTCCCCGGCGGGCTCGATGCCGCAGCAGAGACGGAGGAGGTCCGGGTCGAGCTTGCTGGCGGCGAGCTCGGCGATGCCAGCGGGTGTCGTGACGAGATCGTAGTGTGCGAGGTACATGAAGGCGCAGATGAGCGTGGTCTTCATGCCGAAGCTCGGGCCCTTGGGGAGGCGGAGCTTGTTGTAGAACGGCTCCATTTCGCCGCGGAGCGTGAAGGTGATCATGCCACCCGTGGCGTCGGGCGCGCGGGCGAGGCGGAGGTAGTTTTCGCGGGAGTCGGCTTGGAGCGCCCAGTACACGCGGCGGACCTTGGGGTGGGCTTCGAGGAAGGCGACGACCTTGGCCGTGTTGGCATGGATCTGGGCGAGGACGGTTTCCGTTTCGCCGATCTGGGCGGCGAGGCGGGCCAGATCGCGGGCGTAAACGGGCTCGAGTTGCGCGGCGGTGCGGCGGCGGAGCTCGGCGGCATCGGGGCCGGCGGGGTTGATCGCGACGAGGCCACCGGTGAGATCGCCTTCGCTGCCGGTGTATTTGGTGAGACTGGAAACCACGGTGTCGGCGTGGGGCAGGACATCGACGTTGTAGATCGAGGCGACGGAGGGGTCGACGATGAGGTGCGCGCCGTGCTGGCGGCAGAGCGCGCCGAGCGCGGGGAGGTCGGGTGTCTGGATGAGGGGATTGGTGGGCAGCTCCGCGATGATGCCGGCGATCTTGCTGCCGTGCTTGGTGAAGAGGCGTTCGATGCCCTCGCGATCGAGCGGATCGCGGATATAGACGTAGTCGGAGACGGGGGTGGCCGTGAATTTTTGGAGGATCGCGATGGTATCGAGGTACAGCCAGCCGAGCTGGAGCCAGACGGTGCGGCCGCGCGCGGCCTGAATCTCGGCGGAGGCGCGGAAGGCGGCGTAGATGGCATTCATCCCGCACGGCGCGAGCAGAAGGTCGGCATCGGCGGCGGTGGGCAGGGCGCGTCGGAGCGAGCGGCGTACTTCGGCGGCGGCATCGCCGGGGAAACTCTGCTCGGCGTAGGGCGCGGTGGTGAGCCCGAGACGGACGAGGTGATCCTCGGCTTCGCGCGAGGAGAGGAAGCCGCCGATGTTTTGGAGGAAGACCTTGGCGCGCGGATACAGGTCGGGCGAGGTGGGGTGCGAGACGCCGAAGAGGCCCTCGTGCGCAAAAACATCCGCGCCGGAGAAGGCGCCAAGATGCTCCGCGAGCGCTCCGGCCATGCTGCGGGAGGTGACGAGCCAGAGGGTGCGGCCGGCGAGCGCGGGCAGCGTGGCGGTGAAGTGCGCGACGAGTTGGCGTGCGAAGGGGTGCACCACGAAGCGCGGGTAGCCCGAGGTGAGCTGGCGCATCGTCTCGGGGTCTTTTTCCTCGTAGCCGCGCACATCGCGCATGGTCGGCAGACTGCACGAGACGGCGTGCGGGCTGGACGGGATGCGTTGGCCGAGAGGAAGATGAGGAAACGTCATGGCTAAGGGCGGAAGCGGAGAGCTTAGAGTGTAGAGCTAAGAGCTGAGAGCCGGAGGGCGGGGGAGGCAATGGGAAGGTGTGTCCTGTGCGTCATGAGAAGGTAGAGGGATCGGGAAGTCTTCCTTTGTTATTGTCGTGGCTCGGCCTTGGGCGAAGTTTGCGGGCGATGAAACTGGTTTCCTGGAACGTCAACGGCGTGCGGGCGGCGCACAAGAAGGGGTTGCTCGACTTCATGACAGGCGCGAAGGCGGACGTGATTTGCCTCCAAGAGGCCAAGGCGCATCCGGGTGACGTGCAGCACATTGTGTGGCCGCAGGGTTACGAAGTGTTCTGGAACCCGGCGGTGAAGAAGGGCTATAGCGGCACGGTGATCTTCACGCGCGTGAAGCCGAAGGGCGTGACGCTCGGCATCGGCATGAAGGGCCACGACGACGAGGGCCGCGTCATCACGATGGAATTCGACGACTTTTACCTGCTCAACGTCTACCAGCCGAACTCGCAGCGCGGGCTGACGCGGCTGAAGTATCGCACGGAGGAGTGGGACCCGGCGTTTCTCGGCTACATCAAGAAGCTGGAGAAAAAAAAGCCCGTGATCTTCTGCGGCGACCTGAACGTGGCGCACACCGAGATCGACCTGACGAATCCGAAGACGAACCGGCGTAACGCGGGCTTTACCGAGGAAGAGCGCACGAATTTCACGAAAGTGCTCGAGACTGGTTTTTTGGATACGTTTCGCGAATTCGAGAAAGGTCCCGGCCACTACTCGTGGTGGAGCCAGATGATGAACTGCCGCGCGCGGAACATCGGGTGGCGCGTCGATTATTTTGTCGCGAGCGCCAAGCTGCAGAAGAGCCTCAAGCGCGCGTGGATCTCGCCCGAGGTGATGGGCAGCGATCATTGCCCGGTGGGGCTGGAGATCAGCTGAGCACGTTTTCGCGCCTTTTATGAAACGTCTTTTGCTGGGGATCCTGCTCGCAGTCGCTCCCGGGTTGCAGGCGGCGGAATTCACGCCGGTCGCGCAGCGCTTCAGCTTTGTGGCGATGGGCTGCATGCCGTATTTGGAAAGCAACTACGCAGCCTACGAGCGGCTCCTGGCGGAGATCAACCGGCAGAAGCCGGCCTTTGCGGTGCATCTTGGCGATATCAAGGCCGGCGCGGCCAAGCCCACCGACGAGGGGCTGGTGCAGGTGAGGAAGTGGTTCGACTCGGTGGAGTGTCCGCTGATGTACACGCCAGGCGACAACGAGTGGACGGACGTGCATCGCACGGGCGACAATCCGCTGGTGTGGCTGGGGAAGGTGCGCGAATTGTTTTTCAAGGAAGAGCGCAGCCTCGGCAAGGTCCCCATGAAGCTCGTGACGCAGCGGCGGGATTGGGCTCACGAGAAATTTGTCGAGAACGCGCGGTGGTCCGTGGGCGGAGTGGTGTTTGCGACCGTGCACGTGGTCGGCAGCAACAACAACCGCGACGAGGCGAAGCCGGAGGCGTTGCAGGAATTTCGCGAACGCGATGAGGCGAACCGGGCGTGGGTGACCGCGACGTTTGCCGAGGCGAAAGCGAAGAACGCGCCGGGAGTGGCGCTGTTTTTCCAGGCGCTGCCTTTTTCCGCGGGAAACAGGCCGGTGCCGACGGGCTTTGTGGAGTTTCTCGATACGATCGAGCGGGAGGCGCTGGCCTTTGCGAAGCCGGTGCTGCTCGTCCATGCGGACGAGCATCGGTATCGGAATGATCGCGCGATGAAGTTCCGCCCCGACGGCGAGCCGGTGGCCAATGTGTCGCGGCTCGAGACCTTTGGCGCCCACGACATCCATGGCGTGCTGGTGGTGGTCGATCCGGCATCGACACAGGTCTTCCTGAGCGGGCCTTTGTGGGTGGCCGGAAATGCGCTGCCGGGGTTGCCGCCGGCGAAGAAGTGAGCGCGATGAATGCCTCCGCGGAACTGAAGACACTGCTTCTCGCGGAGCCCAAACTCCTGCTGGCGGCGGCGGAGAGTCTGACGTGCGGGCGAGTGCAGGCGCGGGTGGGCGAGACGCCGGGAGCCTCGAATTATTTTTGCGGAGGCATCACGGTTTACTCGCTCGACCAGAAGGTGCAGCATCTCGGCGTGGATCGAGCTGCGGCGAAAAAAGTAAACTGCGTCTCGGTCGAAGTGGCGGAGCAGATGGCGCGGGGCGTGTGTGCGTTGTTCGGAAGCGATCTCGGCATCGCAACGACAGGGTACGCGCAGGCCTCGCCTGCGGACGGGGTGGCGGAGCCGTATGCGTGGTGGGCGATCGCGCACATCCGACGCGGACGCGGGACCGCAAAGAGCCGCTTGATCGCGCTGCGGAGCGGCCGGGTGGAGTGCCCTGGCGCGACGCGGGTCGATGCGCAGGCATTCGTGGCCGATGCGGCGCTCGCGGAGCTGATCGAATATTTGCGGGAAGTCCGGGGCGCGGGACGTGAGCGTCGAGGCGTGGGACGTGTGACCACTTCCAAACCTAGGAAGTCCAAAGCTAGGAAGTGAACAGGAAGATCGGGAAGGGCGGGAAGACAGAGGCCCGGAAGACGGAGATTTTCATCCCGGCCTGCCCGATCTTCCTGTTCAATCGGATCGAGCCGTTTTGCAGCGGCCTATGACAGCCGATTGTGTTCGCAGACGTTATCCCGGTCGTCGGCGGTCATAGACCGCCGCTACAGTACGATCCCTGACCTTACGGCGCGAGGCGCTGGACCAGATTCATCAGCGGCACGACTTCCTTCGGGGGCGTGACCCAGTCGCTGTAGAGCAGCTCTGGCATCGTATCGCGGGTGTTGTAGAGGAGGAAATTGGCCTGGTCGTTGCGGGAGACGTGGCCGGCTTTGACGGTGGCGCCGGCGAAGAGGCCGACGGCCTTGGTGTAGGCGAGGATGGGGGCCTTCAGGAGCTCCTCGTTGTTGTTCTCGACTTCGGCGGCCTTGGGGCCGGCGACGGCCTTGGCGTCGACGCCGATGTTCATGCGGTTCTTGAAGAGCATGCGCGGGATGGCATCGTCGGTAATGATGAAGACGCTTTCGACGGACTTGGCGCCCAGCTGGAAGCCGAGGCTGGCTTCGCCGGCATTCACGAGGACGGGGATGCTCCAGCGGCCGGTGGACTGCTTCACCATGAGAATGCCGTAGCCATCCTGGACCCCGATGAGGATGCCGGCCTTGAACTGGTTGGTGATGAGGAGGGCCTTGGCTTTTTTCCAGGCGTCGGGGGAGATGCCGCCGGAGACCGAGCGGGTATGGAACTCCTGGAGAATCGCTTCGCACGACTCGACGCGCGCGACTAGATCCTCGCGCGACGGGGCGGCGCGGCCGAGGGCGGCAGCGAAGAGCGCTAGGACGGAGACCAGGAGGAGTTTCTTCATGGCAGATGCGAAAAACTGAATTGATCGAGAGTTAGGCAGGCGCCGCTGCGCTTGGAAAGCGTGGATTCTGCGGATGACCTGACTGCGGCGGACACAGGGCGGCGGCCAAGGTTCCAATCGGAGGCGGTTTGTGTTGGGCAGGATGAAACCTACCCGGCGAGATCCGGCATATGGGAATGAAGTATTACTCCAAGCCTCGCGCTGCCAGCTCGTCTTCGTCCCACCCGAAGTAGTGGCCTAACTCGTGGAGGTAGGTGATGCGGACCTCTTCACGGAAGATCTCGGGATCGTTTTCGGCGAAGTCCCAGAGATTGTCTAAAAAGAGGATGATCCGGGGCGATTCGGGCATTTCGCCGGAGAATTCGGTGCCATATGGGCTACCGGTGAAGAAGCCCAGGATGTCGGCTGGGAAGCCTTGCGCGATGACATCGGCGCCGGGCAGGCGCTCGTAGAGCACGGGGACGCCGCGGGCGAGGAGGCGAAGATCGGGTGGGAGCCGGCGTTGCGCGCCGCCGACGGTATCGGCGGCGATTTGCGCGATGCGCGCGGAGTCGGGCGGGGCGTCGGCCATGGAAAGCGGTTCAGGAGCGGAGCTCGGCGGAGAGATCGAGCTTTTCGAAGCGCCGGCCGAGAAGCCAGATGCCCAGGACAAACTCAGCGATGAGGATGACCAGGGCCGAACTGGCGGCAACCAGCACCGCGAAAATGGGGCCAAGGAAAAGCTGCACGATGGCGGCGAGCGCTGCGGCAAAGGCGGCGGCGGGCGCGAGGGCGAAGAAGAAGATCATGCGCTGGCCGATGATCTCGGGGCCGCCGCCGCGCGCGCGGCTGGTGTGAAACCAGCCGGGGAAGAGCAGTGCCGCGGCGTTGGGGACGAGGAGCTGCAGGGCGGCGAGGGGCGGGATGAGTGCGGCGATGCCGAGGCCCAGAGCGACGCGGAACCCCGGCGTGAACCAGGCGACCTGCTGCGCATCGGGCCGGAACGCGAGGGCGACCGTCAGGAGCGCGAGCCAGAGGATGCCCGTGAGGATCGCGATGGGTGTGAGCAACTGGCCGAGGATGATCTGCCAGCCGGCGAGCGGGTAGGTTTTGAGGATATCGGCATTGGCGAGGTCGCTGCGGATATCCTGCCGCGCGAATTGCGGACCGACGACGAGGATGTAAACCGCGAAGATCGCGACGATGAGCGCAAGGCCGGAGAGGGCGGGCGCGAGGTCCGGCTGCGTGCGGAGCCACAGGCCGCCCGCGAGGATGACACCGGCGCTGCCGAGCCAGATGCGCCAGGTGAAGTACGGCCACGCCGAGAGCAGATTTTTCCAGAGGAACGCCACCTCGGGGAGGCCGGTGGAGGCGAGATCGAAGGGGGCACGGCGGGGCTTTGTACCCGAAGATCCGATACGCCGCTGCCCGGAGCGCCACGCGGCGATGCGCTCGCCGCGCTTCTGCGCGTGCTCCACGGACGCATCCTCGAAGGCGACGGCGGAATTCACCACCCAGAGATAGTGCAGCACGATCACGGCGGCCGCGGGCCCGACCGCCCAAAGGAAGCTGGAAGTGTCGGCTGCGAGAAAGGGGCCGAGCACGAGCTCGAAGGGCCAGAGCAGCCACGCGAGCGGGGCGGTTTGGGCGAGCGAGAGAATCTCGGCGGCGAGCGCGCCCAGATCGGCGCTGCGCGTGGGGAGCGCTGGGCCGGCATCGGCCGGCAGGCGCAGCACCGTGGCCGAGACGAGCGCGGAGAGGAGCAGGATCACGAGCAGTCGGCGGCGCCAGAGACTCACACCCACATCGGCGAGACGCGTGAGCGTGAAGCGCGCGCCGTTGAGATGGAGATTGAGCGCGGAGAAGACGAACCACCAGCCGATGGCGTGCGTGAGGGCATTGCCGCCGAGGAAGGTCCAGCGGTTGGAAAAGAGCATCATGATCGCGGCGCCCGCGAGGCTGCGAAACTGTGAGCTGAGCAGCCGGAAGTGCACGAGGCCGCGGCGCGTGATCGGCGCGGGAAAGAGAAACGCGATCTCCGCTTCGCTGAAGCCGAGGGAGGCGCGCTCGGTCGGCACGATCCACATGCACACGATGAAAAACAGCAGCGCGCACGCGCCCAGCGCGGTGGTGATTGGCAGCCAGTCGGCGGGCAGCATCACGCCCGCGGCAGCGGCGACCTCGAGCGCGTGCTTCGGACTGCGGGCCCCGGAGGGCGGCGGCGCATCGAAGCTGCGGAAAAAGAAAAAATAGAAGTACGCGCAGCCGACAATGGCGCTGAGGAGATACTTGGGCTGACGCAGCCGGCGGACGCGGGAAAGCAGCCAGTTCTGGAACGACGTCAGCCGGAGGTAGAGAAGCGCGCCGAGCATCGTAGCGCTCAGTTTTCCGTTCCGCCCGTAGCGCGGATGAAAATCTCTTCGAGGCTCACGGTGGCTTCGCCCTGGCTGAAGCGGGCGGCGACTTCGGGGATCGTGCCATCGGCGATCTTCTCGCCCTTCTTCAAGATAAGGACGTGCGAGCAGACCTCCTCGAGGAGGTGGAGCAGGTGCGACGAGAGCACGATGGTGGCGCCGTCGCGCGCGCGCTTGAGGATGGAATTTTTCATCCGGCGGATGCCGAGTGGATCGAGGCCGGTGAGCGGCTCGTCGAAGAACATCACCTGCGGCGAGTGCAGGAGGCCGCAGGCGATGGCGAGTTTCTGCTTCATGCCGCGCGAGAGTTCGCCGGGCAGCTGATCGGCTTTGTCGGCGATCTCGAACTCCGCCAAGAGCGGGTCAGAAATCGCAGTATAATTGCGAACGCCATAGATTCGGGCGACGAAGGCAAGGTGCTGGCGTACGGTAAGGTATTCGAAGAGCCGGGGTTCGTCGGGGAAGAACGCAAGGGCGCGCTTGGCGGCGATCGGAGCGGCGGCGATATCGTGACTGGCAATGCGAATTGTGCCGGACGTGGCGGGGATAATGCCGGCGAGGCAGCGCAACGTGCTGGTCTTGCCCGCGCCGTTGGGACCGACGAGGCCGAGGACTTCGCCCGGGCGCACGACGAGCGACAGATCGCGAACTGCGGTGAAATCGCCGTAGCGTTTAGAGAGGGCCTCGACCTCGATCATTGGGCGGCGACGCTGCGCGGGGGAGGGGGGCGTCGCAAGCTCGCGAAAATTTTTGCGTAACTGTTTTCAAGCTGGTCCGTCTTGCCCGGTAACCAGCAAGTGCAGGTTTTGCTAGTCCCCCAGTACCCAGTCCCAGTAACCCCCCCCATGAAACTTCGAAAATTTATCATTACCGCGATCGCCGCAGCCGCGATTGCGTCGACTGCAACGCTCCAAGCCCAAGATGAGAAGAAGGGTGGCAAAGGCGGCGGTATGCCGACAGCGGAGCAGCGCATCGAACGCCTCGAGACTGCCGTGGGTTCGCTCACTGCGGAGCAGAAGAAAAAGATTTTGGATATCTACGCGAAGCTCTCCGAGAAGGTCGCCGCGATGCCGCAGGAAGAGCGCCGTGCGAAGATGATGGAAGTTTTTGCCGCTTCGCAGAAGGAAGTACGCGCCGTGCTCACGCCTGAACAGGCGAAGAAGTTCGACGACATGCCGCAGATGGGCCGTGGCGGCTCGGGCGGCGGTGGCGAGCGCAAGAAGAAAGATCAGTAAAGCGCTGCACTAAACAATTGTCAGGGGTTGGTGTTACTAGCCGCCGCGGATCGCAGCCCGCGGCGGCATTTTTTTGTCCGGAAATGAGCGTGCGGGCGCGGGCTAAAGCTCGGCGCGGTGCGAGGCAGGGAGAGGCGGAGAGAGGAACGCTAATCTGCGCTAATCTTTTTGGCGGAAGGGCGTGGCTGGGAGGTGCGGGCTTCGCCTGATCGGCGAAGCGCGGGCGCGGTGAGCGGAGTTTTTCGGAGGTAAGACGAGGCGCCCCCTCTGAGCGGCGGATGAGTGCGGGTCGATCCCGCTTCTTCCGAAGCGGGCCACGAATCGAGTGCGGCCCGGTTCGGAAGCGCCGGGATCATTCCAAGCCCTCTCGTGCGACGGCTCGGCGGGGTCGCCTTGCCCTTTCCAGAAGTTGTTTTTCACCGACAGTCCATCGGCCTGCGCTTCGCAAATCCGCTCCGATCCCGCGACTCCCGAAAAATTCTGTTTCGACTCCCCGGGTGGCGCGGGCAGGGTGCGCGGATGGCTGAAAAAATCCGAGTGATCGTAGTGGGCGGCGGGGCCGCGGGATTTTTTGGCGCGATCGCGTGCGCCGAGCTGCTGGGCGAGCGCGGCGAGGTGACGATCTACGAGGCGACGGCGCATCCCCTCGCGAAGGTGCGGGTCTCGGGTGGCGGGCGCTGCAATGTCACGCATGCCTGCTTCGAACCACGCGAGCTCGTGAAGCGTTATCCGCGGGGCGGGCGGGAATTGATGGGAGCGTTTCACCGGTGGCAGCCGCGCGATACGGTCGCGTGGTTTGCCGAGCGCGGCGTGGAAACGAAAACGGAGGAGGATGGCCGGATGTTTCCGGTGACGGACGATTCGGCGACCATCGTGGAGTGCCTCACGCGCGCGGCGGAAACGGCGGGTGTTCGCATGGTGACGAGCATGGGCGTGCGGAAGATCGAGCAGGTGAGCCGCGACGGCGATGCGCCGAGTTTCTGGGCGACGCTGACAGATGGATCGGGCGTGCGCTACGAGCGCGTGCTGCTGGCCTCGGGTGGCAATCGGTCTTCGGCGGGGTTTACGATCGCGGAGTCGCTGGGGCACGCGATCGAGCCGCTGGTGCCGTCGCTCTTCACGTTTCACATCGACGACGCGCGGTTGATCGGGCTCTCGGGTGTCTCAGTGGAAAATGCGGTGACGAGCGTGCCCGGCACGAAGCTCCGCGAGAGCGGTCCGCTGCTGATCACGCACTGGGGGCTGAGCGGGCCGGCGATCCTGAAGCTCTCGGCGTGGGGCGCGCGCGAACTGGCGGCGATGAAATACGAATTTCCCGTGCTGGTGAACTGGGCGCCGCCGCACACGCGGGAATCGCTGGCGCGCGAGCTCACCGGCGTGCGCGAAAAAAATCAGCGGAAGCAGATCGCGACCTGGAGCCCGCTCGCGATGCCCCAGCGGCTGTGGGAGCGGCTGGTGACCTCGGCGGGCATCGCGGCGACGACCACGTGGAATGGCGTGAGCAATGCCGCGCTCGCCAACCTCGCGACGCAGATCTCCGGGGCCGAGTTGAAGGTGGTGGGGAAGAGCCTCTTTAAGGATGAGTTTGTCACCTGCGGCGGCGTGCGGCTGACCGAGGTGGATTTCCGGACGATGGAGAGCAGGTTGTGTCCGGGACTGCACTTCGCCGGGGAAGTGCTGGATATAGATGGAGTTACGGGAGGCTTCAATTTTCAGGCGGCGTGGACCACGGGGCGGATCGCGGGCACCGCGATGGCCGCCAGTGGCGGGGATGTTACGACGACGTGACGGGCCGGTGCCGACTTGCCTCGCGGAGGCGGGACCGGTCAGCGTGCAGGCGTCAGGAATCGTTCTTTCTCCCTCAATCCAGTGTAGGCCGGATTCATCACCGTCGGGCCGTGCAGCGAGACGTTCTCGCTTCGTTGTTCAGCCCTTGGCGGCGCAAGTCCGGCCAAGAAAGGAGTACCTCATGAATCCCGACCAACTTATCCTCTGGCAGCGCATCCAGGCGCACGTCCTGGATGACCCGAAAAGTGCGGCGCCGTTTTCGCTGCGACTCGCGGCCGAAAATGGCTGGAAGCCCGGTTTCACCGACCGGGCCATCGAAGAGTATCGCCGGTTCGCGTTCCTCGCGGCGGCCTCGGGACACCCGGTCTCACCGCCGGATGTCATCGACCAGGTGTGGCACCTGCACCTGCTCTACACCCGCGATTACTGGGGCGAGTTCTGCCCCAACACGCTTGGCATGGCGCTGCACCATGGCCCGGCCCGCGGCGGCGCGGCTGAGGCAGATAAGTTCACGGACTGGTATGCGAAGACACTCGCGAGTTATCGCCGCTTTTTCGGCGAACCGCCGACGGAGATCTGGCCGGAAAGGCCGATGCACCCGCGGGCGATGCGGGTGGATACCGGCCGCAACTGGGTGGTGCCGAAGCCGCGGCTGACGCGATTTGCCGGGTGGTTCAATCGGCCCGCAGCGCACGACAAGGCGGCGACGACGCACCTGTCGAGCGTGCAGCCGGAACGGCCGGCGCTGCTGAGCGCTGCGTGGGTGGCGCTGGCCGCGGTGCAAACACCGGCGCACGAGTGGCCGTTCGACCTTCGGGGGCCGCAGTTCCTGCTGTTCTTCGTGGTGTTCGGGATCGGGCTCTTTTTCCTGGCGCGGTGGCTGCGCAGGTGGCTGCAAGGGCCCGACGAGCCGAGCGACATCGACGCGTTGTCGCCCTATGAAGTGGCGCACCTCGCCGGTGGGCCGCAGCGGGTCTTCGTCGCGGCGCTCGCCACCTCGGCCCAACAACGCCTGGTCCTTGTGGGGAAGGACGCCGTGGTTCGCACCCAGACGCCGATGCCACCGGGCCTGCCGATTGTGGAGCGCGCCATCTGCGCGGCGGCGCGCGAAACGGGATCGACATTGAAGTCGGTTCGCGAAGCGACGGCGGGCGCGTTGGCTTCGGTTAAGGCGGCCTTGGGCGAGCGCGGCTTCCTCCTGGAGGAAACGAAACTGACGATCGCGCGCTTCGCCCCTGGAGCCGTGATCGCGCTTGGGACGATCATAGGTATCCAAAAGATCTCCATCGGTATGGCACTCGGACGACCGGTGGCCTTCCTCGTCATCCTGACGGTGGTCAGTGGGTTGGTCGCTCTGGGTTTCATGCTGCGGCCGCCGCGGCTCACGGGTCGCGGCCGGGCAGCGCTGCGACAGTTGGAAGAAAGGCACACTCGCATTGCCCACCTGTCGCAGCCGCAGGTGCAGGCGCCCGAGGGATTGCTGCTGATTCCACTGGCCGTCGGCCTCTTTGGCGTGACGGCGCTCCATGGCACGGAGTTGGAGAATGTGGCGAAGCATGGTGTGCCGCGGGCAGGAGACGGCGGGTCGGGCGGTTGTGGCTCGGGTTGCTCGACGGGCGGATGCAGCGGTGGCGGTGGTGGAGGTGGAGGTGGAGGCTGCGGCGGGTGCGGTGGCGGCGACTAGGCCCGCGCGGAAGCGCTTGCGACCGGGGCGGGAGGGCTGCGACTCTCCCGCCTCTTTCGTTTTTAAATGCCGACGTATCTCGAACTGCTCTTGCTGGTGCTGCCGGTGTTCATGCTCATCGGCGTGGGCGTGGCAGTGCGGCGGCTGCACTGGATCGAGGGCGAGGCGGAGACGAGCTTGATCCGGCTGGTGGTCAACGTCTGCTACCCCTGCCTGATTTTCGAATCGGTGGTGAACAACGCCGCGCTGCAATCGCCGGGCAACCTGCTGTTGCCGCCGCTGCTGGGCTTTGGGATCACGGTGCTGGGCATCCGCGCGGGTCTGCTCATGGCCAAGGCGATCGGGCTGCACGTAGGCTCGGGCCTGCGGACCTTTGCGCTGGCCGTGGGCATCACCAACTACGGCTACCTGCCGCTGCCGATCATGGGAGCGATGTGGGGCGCGGATAGCCGCGGTGTGCTGCTCGTCCACAATGTCGGGGTGGAGATCGCGATCTGGACGGTGGGCGAGCTGGTGCTGAGCGGACAGTCGCTGCGCGAAGGCTGGCGGAAGTTGATCAGCCCGATCCTCATCACGCTGATCCTCGGCGTCGCGTGCAATCTCCTCGGGCTCGCGCCGTATATTCCCACCGTGGCCAATACGACGATTCACGCGCTCGCCGTGTGTGCAATCCCGCTGGGCTTGATCATGACGGGCGTAAACCTCGCCCAATACCTTCACGAGCCGCGTGAGCTCTTCGATGCCAAGATCGCGGGCGCGGCGATGGTGCTGCGCCTGGGCATCCTGCCGATCGTGATTCTGGTGGTGGCAAAATATCTGCCGTTGTTGGTGCCCTCGGTGTCTGTCGAATTGCAGCGCGTGCTCGTCGTGCAGGCCGCGATGCCGGCGGCCGTGATCCCGATCATCATCGCCAAGCTCTACGGCGGGCATCCGCGCACGGCGGTGCAGATCGTGCTCGGCACGACGGCGCTGGGAATTTTCGTGATTCCGCTTTGGCTGCGGGCGGGTATGGCGTGGGTCGGAGTGGCGGCGGGGAAGTAGGTCCACGTTGCTCGTTGCCGAGCCGTCGCGCTTGCGCGTGCGAGGATCCCACGTTTTTCGCAGGTGCACCGCGTGACGGCTCACCGGGGACGGTTCACCCTACCTCAATGCGTCCGCGATTCCGCCGCGTGGCAGGCCTCCAGTTCCCAGACCAGCTTACCGTGCCTACAGCGTCTTCAGTCGGTACCGGCGGGTTTCCAGCTGGGCGTTCAGGGAATAAAAGGAGACGACGTCTTCGAGACGGGCCAAGAGCCACGGGACGGAGTAGGACGAACCGTTCTTGGTGAAGACGATGTTGTCCGCGATGTAGACGCAGGAGTGGATGCCGTTGCCGCCGCCTTCCACGAGCATGACGATGTCGCCGAGCCTCGGGGTGTCGTCGACCCGGCGGTAGTTGTTGAGGAGCGTCTGGAGGGCAAACTCAGTGTTGGCCAGGCGGTCGTCGGCCTGCGGCTGATAGAAATTGAGCGACGTCCAGTGACAGTCGCGGTTGTGGTCGGACTCGCGGCCGGTGGGCGTGGGGTAGGTGTATAGCAGCTGCCGGGGCAGGGGCGGAAGAAGGTGTACGATGTCGATGGAGCCGCCTTGCGGGCGCTGGGCGAGCGAGTGCAGAAGGGGCTTGAGATCCTTGCTGCGGCGGCCGCTGCCCCAGTAGTCGGCCATCGTATCGATATCGGTATTGGGCGCGACGTGGACCTGCACGAAGATCGCGGATTTGCGCGAGAGCGTCTTCAGAAAGTCGATACGCTCGCCGGTCGTGGGGATCAGCGGGAGGATGAGGTCGTGATCGGAGAGGAGCACGCTGTTCTTGCGCCGGTAAAGCAGCCGGCGGGTGAGCGCGGCGACCTCAGGTGCGAGCGCTGGATCGTCGAGCCAGCTGTCGACGAACTCGGTGCGGGAGCGGAACGGATCGCGGTGGATCGCGTTTTCGGGAAAGGCCGCGAGCGCGCCGTAGAGGATCGCGCGGGTCTCCGCCGTAAGCTCGAGGACGAGGTCGTGCGGCGGAGCGATGACGATGCCCGTCGACTCGGTGGTGCGATGCCGCGGGTCGTTGAGGGTGGCGCGCTGCGTGTCGGTGAGTTTTGCCTCCTGCCAGAGGGCTTCAAGTTTCTCGGACGTATAGCCGCGGAATTCCCATCGTAGCGGCTGGGGAACCGTAAAGGCCGGCAGCACGAAATCCCGCGGCGGCTCGATGAAGACGCGGGAGGATTCCAACTGGCCCCACGGGCCGACTTTGCCGGGGGCGGGTGCCCATTGGTTGGATTGCCCGGCAATCACGGGAGGAACAGCTTGGGGTGCGATGGCCGCGGACGGGACCGGGGTGGACGCGAGCGCAGGCGGCGTCGGAGTGACGCACAGGAGCCAGAAAACGACGGTCCATGGTGCGACTACGACCGCGCCGAGGACTAACCAACCCAGGCGGGAAATATGGACGGGAGCAGCAGACATCAGAGAGGCAGGGCAGCGAGACGGACCACGCTACGCCGGGGTCGGTGCCGGGCGATGTCAAATGGTGAAACTACGCGAGGGGGGCGGAGTAGTTTTCCTCGCAGCCCGGCTCTTGCGAGGTGGGACGGGCATGTACAGCAGGCGTCGCGTTTCCCTGCTCTTCCGAGAAGGGCTACACCGATCCCAAACTCAACACGCCGCAAGTCCGGTCCGAGGGGAGAGGGTCGCTCTCAGGCGGCCAGCGGGGCTTGGGCCTTGGCTTTGTTCCAGCGCCAGCGGCGCCAGGCGAGGAAGCCGAGACAGCCGGAGAAGAAGATCGCGCCGTAGGTGGAGGGCTCGGGCGTCGGGAAGGTCGGGCGGATTTCGCGATTCAGCCAGCCGTCGTGATTACCGGAGACCCACGTGGTGGTCATGCCCGTGTAGTTGTAACCGGGGTGATTGGCGAAAGTGATCTGATTCATCACCGGGCCGCCGAAGACATCGGCGCCGGGGAGGGTGCCGACGCCGGTCACGGTGTTGGTGGCGTACCATGTGGAGCGAGCCGCTTCGCCACCGGAGCCGATCCAGTTGACCACGGTGATGACCGCAGAGGGATCGATGATCAGGTTGGTGGATTTCAGCCAGGTATCGGCGGTGCCGCCGAAATCGAGAGTAACGCTGCCTTTGAGCTCGATGGTGCCGAACTGGACATGCACACCGGCGCCCAGCGCGAGCGTGCCGCCATCGACGATGAGCTTCGAGGTGGTGCCGGCATTGAAGGAGTAGTTGAAGGCTAGAGTGCCGGCGCCCGTCTTCTCGAAGGTGCCGCCGCCGGTGGTGCCGCCCGCGAGATCGGCCGCGATGCCGCCGTTGAAGGTCGCGGTAACGCCCGCCGTGAGATTGGCGGTGACGGTGCCGCCGCTCGCGATCACCAGGGTGGTGCCGGCGGCGGTGTCGAAGTCGCGGGTGCTGAGCTTGGCGCCGCCTGTGCCAGTGACTTGGATCTTGCCGGCGCTGAGGGTGACGTTGCCGACGACGCTGTTGCTGGTCGCGGCGGCAGTGAGGCCGAGCGTGAGGACGCCGGTGCCTTCCTTGGAGATATTGACGGCGGTGGCGGTCGTGGCACCCATGCTCAGGGAGCCATTGACCGTGACGTTGCCGTTATACGTGGAGTGGCCGAAGGTGAGGGTCTGCGTGTTGCCCGCCGTGCTGGTGATGCCGAGGCCGGTCGTGGCATTGCCCATCGTGAGGGAGGCACCGCTGTTGGCGGTGATCCGGGTGGCGTTGCCGGCATTGCTGACCACCGTGGTCTGGCCGTTGAAGGTATTTGCGCCGGAGGTGCTGCGGAGGGCGCCGGCGCCCGCCGTGCCAGTACCGGTGATCTGGAGCGATTCGCCACCAACGCTGATATTGTTTTCGAGATTGAGCGCAGCGCCGTTGGCGACGTAGGTGCCGTTGGCGCCGGTGGAGATCGCGCCGAGCGCATCGCCGTGCTGAATAACTACGGTGCCGGCCTGGATATCGGTTTTACCTTGGTAGCCGCTGCCGGCGGTGAGGGTGAGGGTGCCGGTGCCGTCCTTGATGACCTGGGCGGAAGCGTTGCCGGTATTGATCGAGCCGTTGACGGTGGTGTTGCCCACGCCGCCGAAGGTGACCGTCTTGTTCAACGCCACCGCGCCGGCATCCTGGGAGGTGATGTTGGTATTGAGCGTGAGGGTGTTGCCCGCGGTGTTGGAATTGATGCGGGCGTTGTCGTCGAGGTTGATCCAGCCGGCGCCTGCGGTGCCCCAGCTGTTGTTGCCGTTGATATTGCTGAGGGCGCCGAGGCCATTGTAACCGTTGCCGGAGAGGACGAGGAGCTCCTTGGTGATGGCGATGCCGTTGCCGTCGAGCTGGAGCGTGCCGTTGAGGCCGGAGCCGGTGTTATAGGTGACGAAGGTGGCATTTTCGCGCGTGGGCGAGGCAGCCAGCGGTGAGGAGCCGAGGGGGCTGTTGAAGCCGTTCGCCGGACTGTTCGGGTTGACGATCGTGCCGGCGGTGACGCGCAGGGTGCCGTTAGCGACCGTCGTGGAGAGGTCGTACTCGTTGGCGCTATTGCTGAGGGTCATCACGCCCGTGCCCAGTTTCACGATCGCGCCGTTCTGGACGATCGCACCGATGCTGAAGTCGGAAATGCTGCCGCCGCCGGAGCTGACGGTGAAGGTGCGGGTGGAATCGGGGTCGAAGGTATCGTAGCCGGCCGCGCGGTGGAGAGTGAGGCTGAGGTAGTCGCTCGAGCCGGAGATGTTGGCGGTGTCGGAAGCGTGGCCCGTTACGTTGACATCGGAGCTGAGGTAGAGCGTCGACTTGTGGGCGCTGGGGGTGAGTGCGGCGAGATTGATATCGCCGCCGCCCGTGAGGGTGAGGGGCCCGAGAGTCTGCTGGTTGCCGTTGAGCTCGAGGGTGCCGCCGCGATTGATCGTGACGGGGACCAGCATCGAGATCGCTTCGCTGGCGGTGTTGGGCGAGGCCGAGACGCCGAGGCGGACGGTGGCGCCGGTGCTCGTGCCATCGGCCTTGCCGATGGTGAGGTTGCCGTTGATGGCGTGGAAAGAGGCTGTGACCGGATCGTGCGGAGCGATCGTGCCATTGGTGCGTGTATCCAGAATCAGGACACCTTGGTTGACCGTGGTGTTACCGGTGTAGCTGTTGGCGAGGGCATTCATCCGCACGGTGGCGGTGGTCGAGGCCATATCGACGACCACGTGGCCCTTCTGGGTCGTTTCCGGCTGGGTCGTCGGCACGGTGGAGTTGGCGACGGCGGGGAAGATGGTGCGCGTCTCCTGACCGGCGAAGTCGCGGATGCGATCGACGACGAGGATATCGCCGGTGCCTCCGAAGGTGAGGGTATTGCCGCTGCCGAGCGTGATGTAGCCGGCTTCTCCGGGAGGGGCGGTATGGCCGGACGGGCCCCACACCGGCTTAAGGGTGCTATCGCCGAGGTTCAGAGTGGACGAGCCGTTGTTATTGATCGCGAGACTGCCGTTCAGGCTGATGTCACGCAGGGTGAGGCTGCCCACTCCGCTCTTCGTGATGCTGCTGCCGGCGCCGGTCGAGAGGGAGCCACCGAAATTGCCCGTGGAGGCGGAGTTGATCGTCAGCGCATGGCTCGCGGCGAGATTGATCGTGCCTCCGCTGCCGGTCAGGCCGGCAAGGGTTTGGGAGGTGTTGTTGAGGTTCAGGGTTGCGCCGCTGAACATCTCGACCGAGCTGCCACCGGTGTTGCCGAGAGACGAGCCGGCGTTGACCGTGAGGTTGCCGGCGCCTACGAGCCATGAACCCGCGAACGTGTTGCTTGCGCTAGTGAGGCTGGTGGTGCCGGAGCCTGCCTGGTAGATCGAGCCGGTCCCACTGATCGCGTTGGCGATCGAGGCGGTGTTGCTGCGGTAGAACCAGAGCTGACCGCTCGCACCGACGCTGACCGCTCCGGCTCCGATGGTGCCGGTGGTTCCGCCGTTGCCCATGGAGAGAACACCGCCGTTGACCGTGGTGGTCCCTGCGTAGGCGTTCGCCCCGGAAAGGGTCATGGTGCCGGCGCCTTCCTTGACGAGGTTCAAGGTACCGCCGGTATCTTGGATCACGCCAGAGAAGATCGTGGTACCACCGTTGCCGCCCGTCGTGAGCGTCATGCCGGTCCCGTTGATATTATCCACCGTGCCGGCACCGGCGAGAGAGCCGATGGTTTCGTTCTGGCCGTTGTTGAGGCGAAGGACGCTTCCGCTCGCGACCGTCACGGCGGCGAGGTCGCCGATACCGGCATTGGCGACGCTCTTGGTGATCTCGACATTGCCGACGTTTACATTGAATGCGCCCGAGGTGGAATTCACCCCCGTACCGCTGAGGGTCAGGGTGCCGGCCCCGAGCTTGGTGAGGGAGCCGGTGCCACTCATGGCGCTAGCGACGTTGATGGAGTCGGAGCGGTTAAAGATGAGTGCGCCGTTATTGGTTAGGGCTCCGGTGCTGAGCGAGCCTGTGGTGCCGCCGTTGCCGATTTGAAGCGTGCCGGCGCTAATGGTGGTGGTGCCGGTGAGCCCATTGGTGCCGATCAGCGTCGTGGTGCCCGCGCCGGCTTGGACGAGCGTGCCCGTGCCACTCAGGGTATTGGCGACGCTGATGGAGTCGGAACGATTGAAGGTGAGGTTGGTACCGCCGTTGATCGTGACGGCACCGGCGCCGAGCTGCCCGGTGGTGCCACCATTGCCGACCTGGATGGCGCCGCCATTGATCGTGAGCGTGCCGGCGTAGGTATTGGCTCCGGACAGGGTCAGCGTGCCGGCGCTGTTTTTGATAAGGCTTATGGCTCCGTTCGAGTCCTGAATCACACCGGCAAATTCGGTGTTCGCTGCCTGATTGAGCGTAAGGGTGATCGCAGCCGCATTGGTGTTGTCGATGGTGCCGCCCGTGCCGGTGAGGTTGCCCATCGTTTCGTTTCTGCCGCCGCTGAATTTGAGGAGGCCACTGCCGGAGATAGTGACATTGGAGGAACCGAGGCCGCGGTTGTCGCCGCCGGTCTTGGCGATCTCGAGCGTGCCGCCGCTGATCGTGGTCGTGCCATAGATCGTATTGGTGCTCGTACCACCGAGGACGAGGGTGCCAGCGCTGATCGTTGTATTACTATGGCCGAGGATTCCGGTCAGAGTGGTGGTGCCGCTGCCGATCTGGCTCACGCCGCCGAGGCCTGAGGTGGGATTGGCGATGCTCAGGGCGGCATCGGTCCGATTAAAGGCGAGGACGCTGTTGGCAGCGTTGAGGGCGATGGTGGCCGTGGCATTGTTGCCAATTGAGCCGGTGGTGCCGCCGGCACCGATTTGCACGGTGCCTGCATTGATGGTGAGGGAGCCATCATGGGTGTTGGTGCCGGACAGGATCAGCGTGCCATTGCCGCCCTTGACGAGCGAGAGCTTGCCCGCGCCGGTTTCTTCAAGGATACCGGAGAAGGTCGTCGATGTGCCGTCACCGCCGACGGTGAGGATGCGATTGCTGCCACCGGTCAGACGGATCGTACCGGCACCGGCGATCGAGCCGACCGTCTCACTGTAGTTTACCAGATCGAAAACCGCGCCCGACGCGACCGTGACGGCGGTCGTATCGGCCAGGCGGTCGTTGTTGCCGAGCCGCAGGGTGCCGTTATTGATATTGGTGGGCCCGACGTAGGTGTTGGAGCCGGAAAGTGTCAGCACGCCGGTGCCGGTCTTTGTCAGCGTGAGGTTGCCCGTACCGGTGTCTTCGATGGCTCCGGAAAAGGTTGTCGAGGCATTGGTACCACCCACCGTAAGCGTACGGTTATTGGCGCCGGAAAGCCGAATCGTACCGGCGCCGGCGATCGAGCCCAGCGTCTCATTGTAGTTATCGAGATCGAAGAAGGCACCGGAGGATACCGTGAGGGCCGAAGAATTGGAGATGCGTTCGTCGGCGCCGAGTTTCAGGGTGCCACCGGTGACATTCGTGGTGCCGGTATAGCTGTTGGCGCCCGTGAGCGTGGTGATGCCGGCGGCGACTGTGACATTGCCCGTGCCGCTGATGACATTGGAGACGGAGAGGGTATCGCGGCTGAAAGTCAGGTTGCCGTTGTTGGTGACGCTCCCCGTGCCGAGGGTGCCCGAGCTGCCGCCCGAGCTGCCGATCTGCAAGGTGCCTGCGCTGATGGTGGTCGTGCCCGAGTACGTGTTGGCGCCCGTGAGCGTGAGGGTGGCAGTGCCGCCCTTGGTCATACCTACGGTGCCGAGAATCGGGGCACTGATGGTGGCCGTATTGTTGACCGTGAGGAGCGCGCTTCCCGTCAGCGTCAGGCTGTTGGAAGCGGCTGCCGCCACGACATAATTGTTGGTACTGAAAACCAGGCTGTTGGCGTGGACGGTGCCCCCGACGGCGTTGATTGTAACCGTGCCAACAGTGCCTTGAAAGATCGCGTTATCGTCCGGATCGGTGTTGGACCAAGCCTGCAAAGCGCCGCCCGTGGAGCCGTTGCGCCACAGACTGCTCGAAAGATTCCACGTGCCGGTGCCGCCTGTGCCGCTGCTGCCGCCGTTTTGGTCCCAATAGAGGTTCGTTTGCGCCTGCGCTGTCGAATTAACGCCAATGACTGCAACGAGAGTGGCGAGGGCCGCGAGACCAAGGCTGAAAGACGAGCGTGCGCAAAAACTGGATACACCGCGACCTGCGGCAGCCGGGCGGGGAAGCATCGGAAGCATCGTTTTCATTTCGGCATGTTTAGGGAGCCCCGAAGTAAAAAGATCGGAGAAGCGGCGGACGAGGGCTTGGGTAACGCGCGGGCTCATGGCTTAACGGTCGGCATTTCCGCAGTTAATAGGCGTAGGGTCAATTATTTTTTGGGGTTTTACCCCTAGATAGTATCGGGTGGACGCTACCCAGTCCCTAGGGGTCTGAGGCAAGGGGGATTCCCCCTCCTCGGGGAAACGCAACGAGCAGGTCCGTTCAGGCCCTTACTAGGGGCTCTTCCTTGGTCACAAAGTACGTATACCTCTGATAAGCAGTTCGGGCAAAACCGGGATATAGGAAACTTTTTTGTGGACACTTGGGGTATCAACCCTATCTCAGTTTGCCAGTGGGTAGCATTCCAGCGCCCCGTTTCATCTCTCCACGCCCTCCATGAAAACCCCCGCTTTCGCGATTTTTACCAGTTTTTGGAAATGGTCCCTGATGGTTTTGGCCGTGGGGGCAGCAGCTTTTACCACGCCCTCGGCGCGCGCCGATGAGGTGCCGGGCGCGGTGTCATATTCTCCCGGTGGTCGTTCCTATGATGGCTTCCTGCCGCTGATTGCGACCTACTCGCTGAGCATCACCTCGCCGTCCACCCATACGGCAGGCGTCACGAGCAATGTGACCTTTGACGTTCAATCGACGGCTGCTCCGCTGGGCATCCCGGCGTTTATTGCTCGCGGCTTTGTTACCATCTCTCCCTCCACGGTCACGTTCACAGGCCCCGGCCAGGTGCAGACGGTGACGGTGAGCATTAATATTCCGGCCACCGTCGGCGGGCTCTTCGCTTATCAAGTCTACACCCGGAACTGGGCTGCCGGCTTCACCTATAGCGACCAAGGCACCTCGATCGGCGCGTCGATGTCGATGCCCACGGGCGGCGGCGGTGGCCCCCCAGTGGTGACGATCGATACGCCCCTTGATGGCGCTATCATCGATCTCCCTCTTGGCACGACTTTCCCGACGACCGTTCCCCTTGTCTACACTGTTACGGCTCCCGCGGGCTCGCCGATCAATACTTCGGATGCGGACTTGGGCGGCATCCCCCTTTCTGTTTCGCTGACGGGCATCGGCACCGTCGATGTCGATGGCACCGCATCGGTGTCCGTCCCGGCGGCCGGCACCTATACGGTGCGGGCGCGCGGTTCCAATGCGAGCGGCACCAGCCAAGATACGGCCACCTTCACCGTTCGTGTAGCCTCCACGCCTCCGCCCCCGGTGGTGACGATCACCGCGCCGGTTGATGGCAGCGAGACGACGGTCTCGGCCGGCAGCCTGCCGATGATGGTGAATTTCGCTTTCACCGCGGAATCGACCGGCGTCAACAAGGCGCCGATCACGGCGATTTCCGCGCAGTTCATGAGCACTGCGGTGTCGCTGACGAATATCCAGGGGCTCAATACCTTCAACGTTTCCGCTCAGGGCCAGCTGCGCGTCGATCGCGCCGACACCTACACGGTGACGGCTTATGCGACCAATGCGGGCGGCCAGGCTTCGGATGTGACCACTTTCCTCATCAAGGTGGTCGCCGCTCCGCCGACCGTGGTGATCAATTCACCGGTCGCCCCGAACAACGTCTACACGTATCGCCACGGCGGTGCGGCGGTGCAGGTTCCTTATACGTTCACGGCCAAGAGCAACGCCGGTGGACTGCGCACCCTGGTGGCGAAGATCGATGGCGTGACCGTCCACACCGAGACCTTTACCGCGCCTTATCCGATGACGGTCACCCGCACCGTCAATCGCACCTACACGCCGACGGCCACGGTCACCTATCCTCTCACCGTAACGGCGACCGATGACCAGCCCACCGCGGCCAATGCCACGGGCAGTTTCACCATTAACTATGTCGCTCCGACGCCGGCAATCGACATCACGAGCCCGGCTGAAAACGCCATCTTCAACATTCCGAGCGGCCAGAGCTCGACGAGCGTCTCGTATCGCTTCGTCACCACCTCGAACAACGGCTTCTTTGTCGATTCCGTGACTGCCATCATCGGCACCACGCCGGTCACCAACATCACGACGACCGGTTTGGGTACTGCCTCGGCCATCAGCACGGGCACGCTGACCGGCCTTACTCCGGGCACCTATACGCTCACCGCCAATGGCCTGAGCGCTGGTATCTCGGTTTCGGATACGGTCCGCTTCACGGTTCGCGCGGCGGCCAGCGTGCCTCCCAGCGTCGTGATCAACACGCCGGCTCCGAATGCGACCTTCACCCGCGTCTCCGGCGGCCCGGCCCTCAGCATCCCGCTGACGTTCACGGGCACGAGCAATACGCCCGGTGGCGTGATCACCCAGCTCAAGGCCTCGCTCGGCAGCACGACTCTTTCCGTCACGCCCACCAATCTTGGTCAGCGTGTCGCCACGGGCGCCGCCACGATGTCGGTCACCAATGCCGGCACGTACACGATCACCGTCACCGCGATCGACGCTTACGGCGTGGCCAATGCGACGAGCAAATTCACGGTCTGCGTCGTGCAGGGCAAAAACATCTGCGGTGAGATCTTCTTCGACGTCGATTCCGACGGTACGGAAGACTGCGACGAGTTCGGGCTGAGCAACATCACCATCAAGCTGCTGAATTCCTCCGGCCAGGTGATTGCCACCGATGTCACCGACAACTGCGGTGACTATTCGTTCTGCAATATCGGGCCCGGCAACTACACGGTGACGGCCACGGGTCCTGCCGGGCTCAAGGCTACGACAACCTCTTCCCGGACGGTCACGGTCAGTAATGCGAATGTGTGCGTCCCCCGCATGGGTTTTGGGCTCAACTTCATCGCCCTCCGCGCGTTGAAAGCCAACGGCAACTCACACGGCTTCTGGAAGGCAAACATCGACAAGGCCATTTCCGGAAAGACGAGCGGCATGCAGGTGAGCAAGTCGGCGCTGGTCTGCTATACGGAAAACATCTCTGACTTCGCGCTGTCGCCCTACGACTGCTTCTCCCTGAAGACTGCGTCATCGATCCTCGGCAGCACGAGCTCGCGCTCGACCGATCTGCTTTCGAAGCAACTCGTCGCCTCGGAGTACAACTACCAGCACGCGGCTTACATCAACGGTGATCGGACGCTGACCTTCCTCTTCCTCTATTGGGGCGAGTACGTGCTGAAGAACTCCTCCCGCTACTCCACCAGCTACGTGCTGTGGACGAAGGATTGGTTCGACGCCTACAACAACAGCCACGGCGGCGTGGTTGCCGGACCGGCGCCGTAATGCCCTCCTGAGGTAATCGCTTTCGAACCCGGGCAACGCGAGTTGCCCGGGTTTTTTATTGGCCGGGCGGGCCGCCGAGCAAAGTAGGCGGGGTTTAACCCGCCCTTTCGCATGTTCGGCTGCAACGGAAGATCCGCTCGCCTTGGGGTATTCGCTCATCGCGGGCTAAACACGGTCTACGACCAGCAGGTCCCTTCTTCTCATATTGCGCAGGCGATGCTCCTGGTTGAGCCGAGAATGCTCCAGCCTTCGTCGAGGCAGCGGATTGAAGTCTAATTAAACATGAAGAGCGGGAAGGACGGTGAGAAAGCGTGTTTTCTTTCCGTCCTTCCCGCTCTTCATGTTCCGCCCGGTCTTGGCTGCCGCGCTATCGGCCGCCGCATTTCTGCGTCTGCCTATGCTCCAACTCCCGTGAAAAGCTTACGTGTGGCTTTGCTCCGGGACAGGTGCTGGCGCGGGCGCGGATGCGCTTGCCGCCTGGTTGAGCGCGTCCGTGTTCTTCCTGATCGTGACGAGGATTTCGGCGAAGCCGGGGTCGTCCTTCACGTTGGCCCAATCTTTGTCGCCGAGAAGAACCTCTGCCTGCGCAAAGCCGAGCTCGGCCGCGCGCTCGAGGGCGCGGAGGGCTTCGCGGATGCGTTTGCCGCCGATGCGGGCTTCGATGCAGCCTAGATTGTAGTAGTGATTTGGATTCTTCGGCTCCCAGGCGATCGCCTGCTGGCAATAGTGCCGGGCCTTCGCGAAATCCTCCGCTTCCATCGCGGAAATCAGGGCGGGGATCAGTTTTACGAGCGGATCGACGCCCTGCTGCCGGAGCAGGGTGATGAAGCGGGGGCGCGCCAGACGCGCACGGCGGGCTGCCTCGTTGATGTCGCCGTTGACCCGTGCGAGGATGTCTTCGAGGTAGATCTTCTCGACGGCGGAGCGCGCCGTGGCGAAGTCGCCATGGAAGAGGTTGCCGAAGGGCGTGGCCTCCGGCTCCTTGGGATGATGGGGCGAAAGGTTCTGCGGCAGATCGGCCGCGCCGATCATGGCGTGATCGTGCAGGACGGCGAGGCGCTCCACCAGATGCTCCAGCTCACGGACGTTTCCGGGCCAGTTATACGTTTGCAGGAGGCGCATCGCCTCCTCTGTAAAGCCGGTGGGGAAGGCGCGCTCACCCCGGTGCCGGCGGAGAAAATGAGCGGCCAGCAGCGGGATGTCGTCGGCGCGGGCCCGCAGCGGGGGCAGCGTGATGGTGATGACGTGGAGCCGGTAGTAGAGGTCCGCGCGGAAGGTGCCCGCCTCGACGTCTTTCTGCAGCTCGCGGTTCGTGGCGGCGATCACGCGCGCGTTGGACTGGATGGTATCGGTGCCACCCACGCGATTAAAGCGGCCGCCCTGGAGCACGCGCAGCAGCTTCGACTGCAGCGCCAAGCTCAACTCGCCGATCTCGTCGAGAAACAGGGTGCCGCGATCGGCCTGCTCGAAGCGGCCGACCCGACGGTCGGTGGCGCCGGTAAACGCGCCGCGCTCGTGGCCGAAGAGCTCGCTCTCGAGCAGATTTTCAGGGATCGCCGCGCAGTTCACCTCTACAAACGGGTGTCCGGAGCGCTCGCTCTGCTCGTGGATGGCTTGGGCGACCAATTGCTTGCCGGTGCCGGTCTCGCCGAGGATGAGCACGCGATTATCCCGTTTGCTGGCGAGCGCGATCAGCTCGAGAATCGCTTTCATCGCCGGCACCTGCGAGACGATCATCGTCGTCGGCGCCGGCTGCTTCGGGGCGGCGGCATTTGCGGGCCGCAGCGCCTTCTCGAGACGGGCCACGAGCTCGTCGTCGGGCAGGGGAAACTCGATGAAATCGTGGTAGCCGGCTTGAATCGCCTCGGCCGCGCGGGATTCCGGGGAGGCGGCCGCGATCATGACGAACGCGGGATTGTTCGACGGCTGGTCGATGCGCCGGAGGAATTCCTTCGGGTCGATCTCACGGATGCTGGCACCCACCAGAATGATATCGGGATGCGTGTCGCGGATGCGGCGGATCGCGCGCAAGGGGCTCGTGCAGATGGCAATCTCCCGGCAGCGATCCTTCAAACGCATACGAAGGTCCTGACAGCGTTCGCTGTTCTCATCTGAGATGAGAATATATTTACCAGCAAGTGGCGAACTCGATTGCATTGACGTTGCTGCCTATAGCAGAAGGCGAGCCGGGATAGGGGACAGATGGATGAACTTAGGTGATGGAGTACGCAGGTGAATGCAAGAAATTCATCGACGCTGCCGCTCACTAAAAGTTCTACACGGATTATTATTCGTGAAATGGCCGAACGGGTCTGAACGTTTAGAGCGTCGCTATTGCGTTAAGATGGCTTTATTAATATGCCTATATTATGCGTATTCTAAATATAATGATAGGCATTTGCGTCATGGGTTCGAGACCCCATGCCTGCAGCTGAAATCCGCTGCAGGGTGAGCGCGCGGCGGGCCGCCGGCGAGGGCGAGCGCCCGCACCGGGGTTACGGAACCTACCCAGGTGCTATATCACCTATTCGCTTTTGCCGATGCCGCTCACGCGGAAGCCGAGCGCTTTGAGTGCGGGCAGGTTGAGGATATTGCGACCGTCGAAGACGAAGGCAGGCTTCTGCATGCCGGCGAAGATCGTGCTGAAATCGAGCGTCTTGAACTCGTCCCACTCGGTGACGATAGCGATGGCGTGCGCGCCGGCGGCCGCTTCGTAGGCGTTGCGGGCGACCGTGAGCCGCGGGTTTTCGTTGCCCTTACCCAGTACGTCCAGGCGGATCTCGTCGGCCGGCACTTTAGGGTCGTACACGATGACGTTGGCCTGTTCGGCGAGAAGGTCGCGGCAGACGGAGATGGCGGCGGATTCACGCGTGTCGTTCGTGTCCTTCTTGAAGGCGAAGCCCAGCACCGCGATCTTCTTGCCGGCGACGGAGTTGAAGAGGCTGCGGACGATGCGTGAGGAGAAGCGCTGCTTCTGCCAGTCGTTCATCTTCACCACCGCCTCCCAGTAGGCGGCGACCTGCGGCAGGCCGAAGTGCTCGCAGAGGTAAACGAGGTTGAGGATGTCTTTCTGGAAGCACGAGCCGCCGAAGCCTACGGAGGCCTTCAGAAATTTGGGGCCGATGCGGCTGTCCTTGCCGATCGCATTCGCGACCTCGTCGACGTCCGCGCCGGTAGCCTCGCACAACGCCGAGATCGAGTTGATCGACGAGATGCGCTGCGCGAGAAACGCGTTGGCCACGAGTTTCGAGAGCTCTGACGACCACAGGTTGGTCGTGATGATGCGATCGCGCGGCACCCAGGTGCCGTAGACATCGGCCAGCGCTTCCACGGCGGCCTGGCCCCCTGCGGTGCGCTCGCCGCCGATCAAGACGCGATCGGGTGCAATCAGATCGGCGACAGCCGTGCCCTCGGCGAGAAACTCGGGATTGGAGAGCACCTCGAAGGCGTGCCCGCGAGAATTGGCGGCCATGATCTCCTTGATGGTCTCGGCCGTTTTTACGGGGATCGTCGACTTCTCGACGATGATCTTGGGCCCATTGGCATGCTCCGCGATGGTCCGCGCCACCGACTCGATGAAGCGAAGATCGGCCGCGCGGCCGGCGCCCACGCCATAGGTCTTGGTCGGCGTATTCACCGCCACGAAGATGATCTCGGAGTCCCGGATCGCGCCGGCGACATCCGTGGAGAAGTGGAGATTCCTACCGCGCGTCTGCCGCACGACATCGTCCAGACCCGGCTCATAGATCGGGAGAGTATCGGAATTCCAGGCTGCGATGCGGGTGGCGTTCATATCCACCACGCGCACCTCGATGTGCGGCGCCTTGAAGGCGATCATCGCCATCGTCGGGCCGCCGACGTACCCGGCGCCGATGCAGCAGATTTTCCGGATGGCGGGCGATTTCACGGGCGCGCTGACAACGGGCTCCGACTGGGAGAGCAGGGGAGCGGCGGCGCGGCGGCGGGTGGAGGCGGATGGCGAAGACATGGATGGAAGTGAGCCTTCCTTTAGCAGGGGTTCTGCCATCCAGTACCTGAGGTTAATTCGATTACGGATGTCGTTCATGGGCCGTTTGGCCCGGTGTCATATTCGTTTTAGGCATTCACTCTGCTGAGTGTATGCAAACTCATCATGAGAAAAGCGCTTATCACCGGCATCACTGGACAGGACGGCTCCTATTTGGCCGAACTGCTCCTCGCCAACGGCTATGAAGTTCACGGTGTCATCCGCCGGGCTTCGACGTTCAACACGAGCCGTATCGACCACCTTTATCGCGATCCGCACGTCAACAATGTGCGCCTCTTCCTCCACTACGGAGACCTTGCCGACCCGGTGCAGATGGTGAAACTGCTTTACCAGCTCGAGCCCGACGAAATCTACAATCTCGGCGCGCAGTCGCACGTGCGCGTGTCCTTCGATATCCCGGAATACACGGGCGACGTCGACGGCCTCGGCGCCCTCCGCATCCTCGAGGCGATCCGCGAAGCGGGCCTCGTGAAGAAGTGCCGTTATTACCAGGCGTCTTCGTCCGAGATGTTCGGCAAGGTGCAGGAAGTGCCCCAGATCGAGACGACGCCCTTCTGGCCCCGCTCGCCCTATGGCTGCGCCAAGGTTTACGCCTACTGGCTCACGGTTAACTACCGCGAGAGCTACGGCTTGCATGCTTCGAACGGGATCCTTTTCAACCATGAGAGCCCGCGCCGCGGTGAGACCTTCGTGACCCGCAAGATCACGCGGGCCGCGACGCGGATCAAACTCGGCCTGCAGGACTCGGTCTTCCTCGGTAATCTTGAGGCGCGCCGTGACTGGGGCTACGCCAAGGAGTACGTCGAGATGATGTGGCTGATGCTCCAGCAGGATAATCCCGACGACTACGTGGTCGCCACGAACGAGACGCACAGCGTGCGGGACTTCTGCGTGGAGGCCTTCAATATCCTCGGGCTCGATTGGGAGCGGTATGTGCGCTACGATGCACGCTACGAGCGCCCGTCCGAAGTGGAGCTCCTCATCGGCAACCCAGCCAAGGCGCGGAAGAAGCTGGGCTGGGAGCCAAAAGTGACGTTTAAGGAACTGGTGAAGATCATGGTCGACCACGACCTCGAAATGGCCAAGCGCGAGGCGCAAATCGCCAGCCTGCCGGCCGTTGCCTGAGGCAACGCCATCTCACCTTCATGCACGCTGTGAGCACCTCGTCGGGCGCCGGGTCAGATCACGTCAAACAGATCAGTGTGGTCTGTGACCTTTCCGCGGCCCGGGAAGGCGCTCGTGCGCTCACGCAATTCCTCGGCCAGCTCAACCTGAACGAGGAAACGCTCTTCGCGTGTGAACTGAGCCTCACCGAGGCGGCGACCAATGCGGTCGTGCATGCAAAGGGACCGCAACGCTTTAAGCCGGTGCTGATGGAGGCGGCTGTGCATGAGTCCACGATTGCCCTCCGCGTCACCGATCACACCGACGGTTTCGACCATCCCGGAAACGTCCCGCCGCCCGACGCGGATGTCGCGAGCGGGCGTGGCCTGTATTTGATCCAGTCCATGATGGATGAAGTCCGTTACGAGCGCGCAGCGCATGGCAATACTCTTGCAATGATAAAGCGACTTCCTGATGCACCACGGTAAGTCGTTCCACTTTGATGGTGCAAATAATATGCCCGAACCTTTTGGGGCGGTGCATATAGCTGGAATGAGGTAACTCGCTGCATGAAAAGCGAGAAGGGCACTATTCGTGCTGATTATTTCATTTCCCCACCCCTCGACCAATGACCGCAGATCAATATCACCGCGTCCTCGTTTCGCTTACGGCTGCGGAAACAGAATTCGAACATAGTATGGCCGACTGGACGGTCGATGACCGAGAGCTTTACCGCGCGGTCCGGCTGCTGCGGGCGGAGGTCTTGAAGCGCGAGTCGGGGCATCCCTTTCCGCAGATTGGCGCGACGACCGCGCTGGCCTTTGTGGCGGCGGGCAGTGGCGCGGGCCGCGTGGTGGATATCCACGACGAGGGCCGCAGCGCCGCGGCGGCGGGCACCCGCCCGATCCGTGTCATGGTCGTCGACGACGAGACCTCGATCCGGATGATCGTGCGCCTGTTTTTCAATGACACCCCGGATATCGAGGTGGTCGCTGAGGCCAAGAACGGGCTCGAGGCAGTGGAAGCCGCTGTAGCGTTTCGCCCGACCGTCATCCTCATGGATCTAAACATGCCGCTGATCAACGGCCTGGAGGCGGCGAGGACGATCCTGCGGCTGTATCCGAGCTCGAAGATCGTGATGTTTACGGCGAATCGAGACCCGCGTAATCTGGCGCTCGCGCTGGAAGCGGGAATGGTTGGCTACCTCAACAAGCCGGCCGGCCGCAATGAAGTGATCGCGATGGTACGCGCCGCCCATCAAGGCGCGGTACGTCTCGGCGAGCTGCAGGAAGTCGCCCGGATGGGCTGATTCGGGCGCGAAAGCGCTCGTCAGAAAATCGAGCTTCCCTCGGCAGTGGCGGTCATCGACCGCCGCTTACATGCGCGTTCCCACGTCATTTTGGACTTTCATGGCGAGGGGCGAGACGACGAAGCAATCCCTCCGGCCTTCACGGCGTGCTTCGCATCCTCCTTCGCGCGACGACAAGAACCCAGACGGCGGGGGCTTTTGCTACTACTGTCGGTACGCCCGTGCGTCCGCGCCCGCGCCATGAGGACTTCGTCCTCTCCTGTCATCCAAAACCTGGCGATCGCTGGTTACCAGGTACCGACGGGAGTCGAGCGTAAATTGCCGGTGTTTTCCCAGATGTTGCTCGTGCGGGCTCTGGGAAGCGCGACCGATTTCAGGTTCTCGTTGGTGGCGGCCTCTGCGAGGGATCGCTTCACGGCCTCGGCATTTGCCTTTGAATTGCGACTGACAATAGCGAACAATTCGCGAAAATCTTCATGCTGCCGCATCTCGGTCCAATCGGCGTCTTCGGCCAGCACCTGAGCTTGATCGAAGCCGAGCTCTGCGGCGCGGCGCAGCGCGTCGAAGGCGTACGGAATCCGCAGCCCGCCGTCGCGGGCCTCGATGCAGCCCAAGTTATAGTAGTGAATGGCGTTATTTGGCTCCCAGGTGATCATCTCGCCGCACAGGTTGCGCGCTTTCGCAAAATCGCCCGCCGCAGCGGCCTGCAGCATGGCAGGCACCACGCCGGATGTCGGATCGATGTCGTGCCGGCGCAACTGCGCGACGAGGCGCGCGCGCGGCAGGCCCGCGACGCGGGCGGCCTCGGTGAGATTGCGCTCCACCCGGCGGATTAGCTCTTGAAAATAGAGTTTCTCGACACCGGCTCGCACTGCGGCAAAATCGCCTTGGAGCAGCTGGGTAATCGGAGGCGCACTCAGGACTTCCGGTTCGGGCGTGCCGCTGACGAAATTGGCAGGCAGATCCGACGCGCCGATCAGCGGGTGATCGTGCAGCACCGCGAGGCGCTCGACGACGTGCTCAAGCTCGCGGACGTTGCCGGGCCAGCGGTGCTGCTGGAGGATGCGCATTGCCTCTTCGGTGAAGCCGGAGGGGAAGCTGCGCTCGGCGCGGTGTTTGCGGAGAAAGTGGGTGGCGAGGAGCGGGATGTCGTGCGACCGGCGTCGCAGCGCGGGCAGCGTGATGCGGATGACGTTGAGGCGGTAGTAGAGATCCGCGCGGAAGCGGCCCGTCTCCACTTCCTGGAGGAGATCGCGATTGGTCGCGGCGACGACGCGGGTATTGGACCGGATTGTAGTGTTACTTCCGATACGGCTGAAGCATCCGCTCTGCAGCACGCGCAACAGCTTCGACTGCAACGGAAGAGTCAGCTCGCCGATTTCATCGAGAAACAGGGTGCCCTGATCGGCCTGCTCAAAGCGGCCGATGCGCCGATCCGTCGCGCCCGTGAAGGCGCCGCGCTCGTGGCCGAACAACTCGCTCTCGAGGAGATTCTCGGGAATCGCCGCGCAATTCACCTCGACGAAGGGGTGGTTGCGGCGCGGGCTCTGCTCGTGGACGGCTTGGGCCACCAGTTGCTTGCCCGTGCCTGTCTCGCCGAGGATCAACACCCGGGAATCTCTTTTGCTGGCGAGTTCGATCAGGTCGAAGATGGCCTTCATAGCGGGATCTTCGGAGATGATCAAGGTCTGGCCGGCTGTTACCGGGCGCGGCGGGGGTACGCTCACCGCGACCAGATGTTCGACCTTCGCCAGCAGCTCTGCATCAGAAAGCGGAAACTCGATGAAATCGACGCAGCCATCGATCGATGCTTCGGGCGGACGCGCGCCGGGAATGCCGACGCCGATGAGCGCAAAATTGAGTGAGCGGCCTTCCGCGGTGGCGCGGCGAATGAATTCACGGGAATCGAGTTCGCGCATGCCGCGCGCGATCAGAACCAGATCGGGCTGGTCGCCGCGCAGCCGGCGCAGGGCGCGCAGCGGGCTCATGCAAACGGTTATATCGGGGCAGCGATCCTTCAGGACGTTCCGCAGCTGCTGGCAGCGATCGGCGTTTTCGTCGGCAATGAAGATGTGTTTGTCGGTCAGCGGCGAAGTGGTCCCCATAGCGAGCGCCAAGTGAGCAGCTTCCAAGCCGACCGCCCAGAATGAATGCGCGCGGCTTTTGCGTATCCTGTCGCCACTCGTAGACGTTACAAATGAGACACGTTTTGAAGGCAAATCGCAGCAGGGCGCGCTGCAATTGCAAACAAGGCAAATTTAATTAGCCGGTAATATTAAATTTATGGCGATTAATTATGATATTATTGCAAGTGACGCTGAGGGCCCCGTGGCATGCGTAGGCACCGTAAAGGACGTCCGCTTCCTTCGCGCGAGTGACACGCCAGGCTGCGAACGCTCACAACGTTGAGGAGCAACGACTCAGGGCGCTGCCCATTTTCTGCCGTCACACGCAATCCATGCTCATCCTCACGCGCCTCTGGCGCCACGTGGAACGCGCGGAGCGTCAGGAGCCAGCCCAAGGCTGCGACGATGCCGACTGCAAAGAGAATGAAATGCATGGGGCGTGCGGACTCCTGCATTTCCATTCGTCACGAACGATACCGCGCTGAAGCCAAATAGTGCGACGAAAGGCGTGAAGTACCGGATGCGCCGGTGCGCCGCGATCAAGGCACCTGCTGCATCGGGGATGCGGAAGGGGGTGTAACCCGCTGAAAACTGAATTGAGCCACAGCCTGAATAAAACTCTCCGCACTCCGCTGAATGTGGAAGCGCTTTTGAAAACTGGCGGAAGCATTCTCTCGCATGGTCTGCCGCGCGGCCGGGCTCAGGGCGTGGAAGCGCTCGATAAGCCGCAGCGCACCTGGTTCGTCATCGGTCTCCACGAAGCCACCGTCGTCGGAGACGATTTCGCGCCAGATGTTGACCTTGTTGGAGATAAGCACGGGCCGGCTGCACGCGAGCGATTCGGCGACCACGAGTCCGAAGTTTTCCTGGTGAGAAGGGAGGATGAAGGCCTCGGACTGGTAGTAGGCGCCCCACTTCAGATCGCCCGTGAGCATGCCCGTCCATGTCACCTGGCTGGAAATGCCGAGGGAGCGTTCGAGATTTTGCATTTCCCTCCCATAGGGATGATCGGCCGGGCCAGCCATGATGAGATGCCACGTGGCGGCTTCCGCGGGCGGGAGCTTGCGGAGGAAGGTGGTGAAGGCACGCAGGAGAAGATCCGGCCCCTTCTTTTCGTGCATGCGTCCGAGGTGAAGCAGACATTGCTTGCCCTCCGTCTCGGGCCAGCGCGCGGCGAAGAGTTTGCGCCGGGCCTCCTCGTCACCGGGCGGCGGACCGGCCGTGCCGTAGTTCACGACAAATTCGTCGCAGCGGTAGAGCCAGAAGGACTGGCGCGCGAGGCGGCGCTCCTCCTCGCAAGTGAACAACACCGCCGCGGCATCGCGCAGCACGCGATAGTCGCCCCACGGCCAGTACATCCACTTCTTGAGGTGCTTGAGAGGATAGTGTTTCTTGAACCACGGATCGAGCATGCCGTGGGTGAAGACGAAGTAGGGGGTCGGCGTATTCCGAAGCGCACGCCAGGCGCCAAAGGCGTTGTACTGCCAGATGCCATTTATGACCACGCAGTCGTAGCGCGTGCGATTTTCCCGCAACCACGGGGTGAAATGTGGCGAATAACCGTAGCTCAAGCGCCCCGGTCCCTTCGCATGCACCTTGAGGGGACAGGTGCTCACCCACGGATCGGTCGGAGCATCGAGACTCAGCACCTCCACCTCGTGGCCATACGTTTTGTTGAGCGCTGACATCTGCTTCAGCCCCTCAATGGGTCCCCCGCCGGTGGGGTTTACGGATCGGATGCAGTGAAGAATTCTCATGTACGGGTGGAGCGCCTTATTGATGGCTGCACTGATGATAGTGGTGGCGAGCGCAGTCCGGGCAGACCTTCGGTTTTGGCACGGCATCGGAATTGGCCGCGATATACTCCTGGACTTCCTGCCAGTAGCCATCGGCGGTGCCGATCTTCCGGCAATGCGTGCACATGGGCAGCGGCCCGCTGAAGGCGCGGAGTTTCTGGCGCGAGTGATCGATCGTGCGCTTCACCCGCGAGAGCGTGAGGACGACGAGAAGGAAAAACGTGAGGCGGCTTAAAGCATTTACGTAGCTGATCCAATATTCCGAGTAGACGTGCCCGGAGGTGGAGTCCGCCCAGTGCCACAACACGGTCGACAACAACGCCGCGCCGAACCCTGTCCATGGCCCAAAGCACCACGCGAAAAGGCCGATCGGGATGGAGTAGAGCGGGAAGACCGAGATCTCGTGACCAGAGGCGACGTCGAAATACGCCATGCCGGCCAGCAGCGATAAGAGGAAGAGCGCGAGCAGCGGACGCGCAAAGCGCAGGAGGCCCGTGGGCTTTGCCGCGGGCGGAAAGAGCGTGGCCGAACTGGCGGGAAAGGGTCGAGGTGGGCTCGTGGTGAGGTCGTCAGACATGAGGAGGTTCATCCAAAGCGAAGCGGTCAGGAGTTGAGGGTCGCGATCGGCGTGCGCACAGGCCGCGCTGGATTGCCGGCGTAGACTCCGCCGGGAGGGACATTTTTAGTGACGACCGCGCAGGCGCCGATGACTGCCCGGGCGCCAATCGTCACGCCGGGCAGCACAAATGCGCGCGCGCCGACGAAGGCATCGCGCTCGACTGAGATCGGTGCGGTCTGCAGCGGCAGACTCGGATCCGTGAAATCGTGCGTGCCCGTGCAGAGATAGGCTTCCTGCGCAATGGTCGCGCCCTCGTGCAGCACGATGGGGCCGAGCGAGTAGGCCGAGGCGCGATCGCCGAGGCAGGCACGATGGTGCAGGGTGAGATTCCACGGTTGCTGGATACGGGCGCGACCGTGCACGAACGGGCGGCCGTGAATCGTGGCGCCGAAGAGGCGCAGCAACAGCAGGCGCCACGCGTTCAGCGGTTTCGGTGTCCAGCCGGCGCCGATGACCCAGACGTACTCCCAGATGAGTAGCGCGAGCCGCCGACGAAACGACCATGGCGACGAGTAGGCGTCGGACTGCTGATGGGATTGAAACCGAGGTGCGGCCATGGGTCAGGTTCGGTTTGGCTGCACAACGCCCATGAAACCCTCGAGGTAGCGGTCGGCGATCGCATCGATCGAGAGCGAGGCGGCGCGTGAAATCGCCGCGGCGCGTACGCCGGGATCTTTTCCTGCGATCAGGCCTTGATCGAGTGCACGTGCCAGCTGGTCGGCTGCGTCGGGCGCGGTGCAGTTAAAACGGAGCGCAAACGGGTCGTCCTGCAGGTAGTCGTTGAAGCATTCGAGATCGGATACCACCACGGGCAGGCCATGCGAGAGCGCTTCCACGGGTGCGACGGGTGAGGCCTCCCCCTTCGCGGCCAGCGTGGGATACGCAAACGTGCCGGCTTCCGCGTAGTGGCCCGCGAGAGCCCGCTCGTCGAAGACGGGTCCGGTGAATTCGATGCTCGAGCCGAACGGCGCGGCGCGACCCAGCAGGTCGGCATGGAAAGCGTCTCCCGCTCCACCATAGCGCGTCTGCCACGGGCCGACGATGCGGAGGCGGGCCTCGGGCCGGCGAGCCTTCAAATGGGCAAACGCCTCGAGCAGCAGCGTGACGCCCTTTTCCGGATGCAGGCGCCCGACAAACAGCACGAGATTATCGTCGCGGCGGACCGGCTGCAGCGGTTGCACGGGCGATACGGGATTGGGAATGATGCAGACTTTCTCGCGCATCGCGGGAGCCTGCTCGATCATCGCATGGGCGATCACGCTCGAGACGGTCTGCAGGCGCGCCGCGCGCGTGTAGAGGCGCATCTGGCCCTTGGGGTAGCGCTGCACGTGCACCCAGAGGGCGCCATGCCGGCGGGGCGAAAGCACGCACGGCGTGAAGAACGTATTGGTCACCACCACGTCGGAGGCGGGAAGAATGCGCCGAATCCTCAGGCTGAAGATCAAGTCGAGCAGCTTGAGTTTGACCAGCGAGGCCGGCACGTCGAAGCCCGGCACGCGCAGGTGGCGGACGTGGTCGATCACCTCGGTCTCAGGCAAGCCGTCGCAGAGCCGGGAGAGGTGCGTTACCTCATGTCCACGGGCGGCGAAGGCCTTTCCCAGCGCGAACCAGATCTTCTCGACTGCGCCGCCGCGCAGCGCGGGGACGGGGAGAAACGCGCCCTGCACGATAGCGATGCGCAGCTTCCGCGTCGGCGGTGTGGACGACGTGGCACGCGAGGGCGGGGTGAATGGAGCGGCAAGACTCATGAGGTGCCGGCGCCTCCCAATTCGCGGTAGAGGGCTTCGTAGCGATCCAGCATGGTATCCAGCGACCAGCGTTTCGCGGCGCGGAGGCCGCGGGCGGACATCTCTGGGCGGGTCGGCCACGCCGCGAGGATGCGCTGTGCGGCACTGGGCTCGGAGGTCGGATCGAAATAGGCCGCCGCATCTCCGCCGACGTCGGTCATCGGCGCGCGGTTCGTGGTGAAGACCGGGCAGCCGCAGGCCTGCGCCTCAGCGATCGGCCAGCCGAAACCCTCCTCCCATGAGGGAAAGAGGAGCCCCTCGGCCGCGCTGTAGAGCGCCTGGAGGTCCTCGTTGGAGATTCCCGTTACGGAGACGATGTCCTGGTCGACGCCGAGCTGCCGCGCCAAAGCCGCGTCCGCTTCAGACAGGGGTTTGCCCACCATCACCAAGGTCTGGGGCATGCCGGGCGCAGCCCGGAGTTGCGCAAAAATGGCGAGCAGGCCGCGGCGGTTCTTATACCATTGTCCGCCGCCGACGTTGAGGAGGTAGCCGGCGCCTGTTTTAGGATCGGCTCCGATGCGCGCAGCGAGTTCGGGCCAGCGCTGCACATGCCGCCAAGCCTCCGCGCGCGGCACGGGCCGGTAGGGGTAGTTCAGGGCGTTGGGCACGACGCTGACCCGTTCCCGTGGAAGCGGGGCAAGGCGCAGGAGATGGTGTAATGTTTCCTCGGATACGCAGGCGACGCGGCGCGACTGGCCGATATGATTCAGAATCCAACCCTGATAGCGCGTGCCCATTTTCGTGAGGCGCTGCTGCGGAATCTCCCCGCGGGCCGCGCGAATCTGCAGGAGGTCGTGGCAGGTGGTGAGCACGGCGCGCGATCCGCACGCGGCCGCGTAGGGTGCGTTGGCGTGATCGACGATGTGCACCGCGGCGGGCGATTCCTTTTCGAGGACCCGGCGCAACGCGCGGGGGAAGAGCACGAACTTGTCGACGTAGCCGAGGTACTTGGGCAGGCCGCCATAGCGGTAGGGCCGGGCGAGCCGGGCGAAGACGGGGCGCGGCTCCGCGTGCACGACGCTCCAGCCTCGCGCGCCGAGACCCGTCCCGAGCATGCCCGCAAAGCGCAGCATGCTTTCCTGTGCATCAGGCCGAAAGTTACCGATGATAACGATCTTCATGCACGGAGGTCCCGCGTTGCTTTGATACTGTTTTCGGGATGATCGGGAGTCGGAGGGCGGAGGCCACGGGCAGCGCGGGATTCATCGCCGGAGCGAAGGTTATGATCGGGGCGAGCTCGGGAGCGGGTTTCAGGGATTTGACGGAGTTCAACGCGCCGAGGAGCAGACCCGAGCCCACGACGGTGAAGCCAAGCACGGTTGGCGGCGCCCACTGGCCGTTCACCAACGGAACGCAGGTGGCGGAGAAAAGCAGTAGCGGCAGGGCGTCTTTATTTTCGAACAAGGCGCGTATGCTTCTGAGGGCGAGATAGCCCGCGAGGAAAAGTCGCAGGAAGATGAAGCCAGTGCCTACGATGGCGCCGAGCTCCATGTAGATTTTGCCGTATTCCTCCTCGGCGAGGAGGAAGCCGACCTGGCCCGAAAGCAGGCGCGCGCCGACGTTCGAGCCCACGCCGATGCCCCGGCCGAAGAGCGGCGCCTCCATCGCGTAATAGAGCGGGTTGGTGATCGTGCTGATGGTGCGGTCGACCACGTCCGCCCAGCCGTCGCCTTCGGTTGCGGTCGCGGCGGTCTCCCAGCGCATGCCGAAGACCATGCTGCCCTGCTTGAAAATCGGCAGCTGCGTGACCACCGCCGCCACGATACCGAGGAGCAGGAGGGGTTTCAGCATCTTGATGCCTTTGCCCCCCGCAAAGGGCAGCGTGATGACAAACACCGCGCCAACGATTCCGGTGGCAAGCATCACCGTGCGGCTGATCGAGACGGGCAGAGCCACCAGAATCGCGATGCCGGCGCCCACGAGCAGGGGCCACTTGAGCCGGCCGTGGCCGGCCACCTGATCGAAGAAAAACGCCGCACAGAAGGGAAAGTAGAGCTGGGGACCGGTGATAAACGCGAACGTACCGGGCGGACGGATACGGCCGTCCGCGCCGAAGATCTGACCGCCTTCGTCGGCGCCGACGCCCTTGTTGATCCACGCATCCATGGGGGAGCTGAACTGCTCCACCATGAGAAAGGTCATCGGAATGGCGGAAAGCAGGATAAAAGCGCCCAGCAGCTCGACATCGCGACGCGTCAGCACGGTGCCCATCACCCAGATCAACGGCAGGTGGAAGTAATTGATCCGTACGCCGTAAGCTATCACCAGCGCATTGCTCATGCCGCCCAGGAGCGAGCTTATGACGGAGGCGACGGCGAGCCCGAGGATCGAAATGACGAAGCCATTGAGCGGCAGCGATCCCCGCACCAAGGCCAGGATGTAAATGCCCACCACGACCGGGTCGCGCACGATCAGGAGCGGCTCCGCGATGCCGGGGAATATCCACTTCCGCAGCGCGCCTTCGACGAGAAGGAGCACCACATAGGCCCAGATGAGAATTTTGAGGAAACGGTCCACAGGCGACGATGATTTACGCGGCGAACGCCTGTCGCACAACCGTGGCGAGCTCCTCTTCGTAGTGTTGCCAGGTGAAGGTCTGCGCCCGCAATGTCGCGCGCCGGCCCATTTCCGTACACTGTTCCGGGGAGGCGCGAAGCGTCTCGAGCCGGCTCACGATCGCTTCGCTCGAACGGATCGGCACGATGAAGCCTTCCGCTCCATCGGTGATCAGATCAGGGGCGGCGGTGTGGGGTGTTGCGACGATCGGCAGGCCCATCGCCATCGCCTCAAGCAGCACGAGGCCAAAGCCTTCGAACAACGAGGGAAAGATGAAGACATCGTGCCGCGACATCTCCTCCAGAATTTCGCGGTGCGGGCACGTTTCGATGTAGCGGACGCGCGCGAGTTCCCGCTCGAGCGCGGGGCAAGATGCGGGCGGGCGCCGGCCGATCACGGTGAGCTCGACGCCGGCGCCGAGCTGGCGCTGGGCATCGAAAAGATAGCTGAGGCCCTTCCGCTGGCCGAGCGAACCGACGAAGAGGGCGCGGAGCGGCTCGCCTTTCTTCCGGAGTCGTGGCGCGTGCGCCACGCTCGCGATGGGAGCACCGTAGGGGATGACCGCCACCTCGAGCGCCCGCCCGCTCGCTTCAAGCGTGCGCTTGGTGAACGAGCTGGCCACGACCACGATATCGGCGAGCGAGAGCTCGGCGTCTTTGCGTGCGTTCTTGCGCTCGCTGTCGCGGTTGCCCGAGAGGGTCGAGGCCCACTCCGGCTGCAACCCGGCTTCCTCCTCGAGCAGGCGGCGCGCGGCGCGCCAGTAGCCGATGGGTTGATCGTAAATGGTCTTCTTCCCCAGTTCGCGGGCGACGCGGAAGCTGGTTTCAGCGCCGTCTTCGTAAGCGTAGACTCCCGTAAACGCCGGCCGGCGCAGGCGCTGGGCCACCCGGCGATCGAGCGACTGGTAGACGCCATCGACGCTGCACGGTCCGGTCTCGTGACGGGAGAGCACGCCGACGCCGAGCCGGCCCTCGAGGTGGCGAATCGCCTCGCGCCACGGGTGGGAATGCAGCTTGGCGGTCAGGTCCGCGGGGTAGCCGCGGCGTTCCAACTGCTTCCGCCACTTGACTGGCACGGCGCGGCGCAACAGGGCGGGAGGAGCGAAGTTGATCGTCGTCCAAAATTCTCCCAGCAGGCCTCCACGCTCGAGAGCGAGGGCGGCGTGGCGGACGTTGGCATTGCCCGTGGGATGGGAGAACAGGATCATGACGAGGCGGTGGCGGGCGTCACCGGCTAGTTGGACTTTGAGGCGGTGCAGGCCGCCGGCGTGAGGGCGGGAACTTTGGAATCGCCTCCCCCCTGTCCGGGCGAGAGGGCGCCCGGAGTTTCGAAGAAGGTGCTCCACACCGCGCTGACGGTCTGGGGAGAGAAATGGGCGGCGTAGGCGAAGTATTGCTCCGCGCGCGACGTAGTGCCAGACCGGATACGATCGGCGAGGCTGCGGACCGCGGCGGCATCGCTTTCGAGCGTGCCGTTGGGCGGGATCACCTGGCAGTTGGCCGGGCTCAGCGCGAGCTCGCGCGTGCCGCCGCGATCCGTTGCGATCCAGGGCAGGCCGGCCGACATCGCCTCGATCAGGCTCAGGGGCATGCCCTCGTTGTGCGTGGAGAAAAGCACGGTGGCATCGAGGTCCTGCAAAATGCGCTGGAGCTGCGGGCCGGCGGAAAACGCCCCGTGGTAGAGGACATTGCGGTACGACGCGAAAAACTTCGGGGGATAGTCCGCGCCCGCGCCATGGATGTGCCAGGAGATATCGGCCAGTTCGGGCCGCTGACTTAGCGCGCAGATGCGGTCTATGCCCTTCTCGACGACGAGGCGGCCGAGGAATCCGAAATGGAGGCGCTCGTGGGCCGGCTTTGGCCGCTGCTCCGGAATCCAGCCGCCGGCCGCAGGCGCGGCCGTGAGATAGGGGAGGAAATGGACGTTGGAGCGCGAGAGGGCGCGTGCGAGTTGCTGCTGGGTCGCCCGGCTGCAACCGACCAGCTCCGGCGCGGTTTTCAGCACCTTGCGGAAGCCGTCCGACCATGTGGCCTGTTCTTTCTCGTCCGCAGCGGTGTGGTGATGATGTACGACGCGCGTGCGCTTCCCGGCGGCCAGCCACACGAGCCGCGCGAGGCCGCTTTGTCCGTTGGTGTAGATGACATCCCAGTGCCGTACGCGCGCGGCGAGCGTCTGGCGCAACAACCACCAGGCTTTGCGGGCGCCCGAAGCCCGGCCGCGGGCGACCGGCAGCTCGCGCAAGGTCAGCCGCGGATGTTGCATCGACGCGCGCAGTTCCGCGCCGAGCGAGTTGCTCGTCGTGATGAGCTCGACGGTATGGCCGGCGGCGCAGCAGGCCGCGGCGAGCGAGCAGATGTGCCGCTCCATGCCGCCGTAGGCGGCCATCTGCGGGGCGTAGAAGAGGAAATTCATGCGACCTGCCGGTCGGGCGGCGCAAAGAGCGAGGTTACGGGTGCGTTCGGCAGAGGAGTGGGAAGGCTGGCGAGAAAGCTGTCGACTACCGACGGGAGAAGCGATGCGGGCGTGCGCCGGGCTGCCAGCCAACGGTCAACGGCGGCGGGCGAGTCGAGATCTTGCAGGCGGGCGAGAAGTCCATCGTGCGGCATCGGAGGGAGCGGGCAGTGCGGAATCCGCCAATCATCCCGCGGTACGACCACGGGGAGCCCATGCTCGCGCATCGCCGCTGCGACGCCGCTTTTGCCGATCAACGCCCACGGATGCGGCGCGATGCCGATATCCGCCGCCTGAAGGAGCAGCGAGATCGTGCGGTTGTCCTGCTCGCCCGATTCGGCGGCGACGATTCCGCGGCGACGCGCCGCCGCGAGGACTTCGGCGCCGTGTGCTCCGGCGCGACCCGAGATCAACAGGGCGGGCTTGAGCCCCCGCCGTTTCGCGGTCGCTTCCAGCCACGCGAACGTGGCGCCGGGCTGCCACTGCCGGTGCAGCGTGCCGAACGTCAGTGCGATGAAGAACGCGTCGCGCCGCTTCGCCTCGGGCGGCAGGAAACGCATGAGCGCGGCATTCCGCTCGAGGGGCGACGAAGGGCAGATTGCGATATTGCCGAAGAGTTCAAGCAGCTGCGCCTTAAGTCCCTCCCGGTTCAACGCCGCCTGATACGCGGCATTGGATGTGTGGAAGCGCAAGGGCCGCATCAGCCGCACAAATTCCAGGAGGCGGCCGCGCTGGCGCCAGCCCGCGAGCCGTGAGGTCAGCGACTCGCCGGCGGCGAGACCGATCCAGAGCTCGTGCAACATCAGGTGCTGATGCCGATCGGGAAACGACGCCGCGAAATCGATCAGCGCGGTGGGCACGCGGCCCTTCGGGTGATAGCCGTAAGAGACGAACTGCCAGCTGATCCAATGCGGATTGAAGCGCGCCGCTTCCGCACGCAGGCGCGTGATGCGGTCGGACCACTCGGCGCGGGAGGAAAGACGGATGAGCTCCAAGCCCGCCTGGGTCTCGCGTTGCGTGCTGCTGACATGGCGATCATGCAGCGCCACGACCGCGCACTCGTGCCCTCGCTCGATGCAGGCGGCGGCGAGGCAGCGCGTGTAGTCGCCGACCCCGTCACGGCCGGGTTCCAACGATGAGCAGATGAATAGCAGCTTCACGGGAGAAAATCAGTTCCGGCGGTAGAAGCGGCCGATCGCCGCGGCGCACGCGAGCTCGAGTTTGAGAATTTTCAGCGCGCTGGGTGAGAAGACCGGAATCGGCGAGTCGACGTAGTGGAAGAAGGCTTTTTGCGGAGCGCTGGGTGGCCGTCCGGCCAGCGCCGCGCGGAGAAATCCGCCGCGCCACGGCTTCGTGCCGCCGGCGGCATGCGAGAGCAGGTGGCCGCCGGGCGTGAAGTCCATGGCCTCGGGGCCGGCGCTGTTGATCGGGATATCGGAGAGCATGAGCGCCATGTTCATCGCGTCTTGATCGGCGGAGTGGAAAAGCGTGTGTGGCTGGCCGTGCTTCAGGCGTTCGCCGCCGTTCGTGGCCGCGGCCAGGTCGAGCAACCGCTGCCACACCGTGAGGAATTCCAGGTGCGCGCGGGGCAGGCCGAAGAAGCCGGCATTGAAATAGCGATCGATGCTGCGGCGCACCGGAAGCTTGTGGTGGGCGAAAAAGTCCGCCCATGCCAGCCGGTAGGGATGCCGGGTGGGCAGGTAGGCGTTGACGTCTTCGACGATGGCGAGGCCATCGGAGGCCCACCGCTCGAGCGTGGACCACGGCGCCTTTACGACGATGTCGGGATCGAAGTAGTAGAGCTGTTCCGCCTGCAGGCCGAACTCACGCAGGCACTGCTGCAGGAAGGTCGGCTTGTAGTTGGTGAGGTGCGTCGAAACGGTGAGGGGCAGGAACTTGACTTCGAACGGGAGAGTGCGGTCGGCCCACGGCGGAATCGCGCCGCGATAACCGCACACGAAGGTGCCGGTAAAGCCGGCGGTGTGCAGCGAGTTGATCAGGCCGGCCGCCCCGAGGTGGTAGTTCCCTTCGAAAAGAGTAACGGCAACCGCCCTCATGCCACAGCCTCCTTGCGACGCATGCTCCTCAGCAACAAACCCGCCCGGTAGCGCACTTGCTTCAATGCCTGGCGCCATGCGCTCGGCCGCCAGCCGGCCCAGCCCGTTTGGTCGAGGACCGAGAAGAATCGCGCCGCCGCCCGACCCCGATGGTGGCCGAGGAGCCAGGGCTTGTGGGGGCCGACGAAGTGCAGAACCGCGTCGTCGAGATTGCACGGGCCGCGCCGCTGCTCCGCCCAATGCGCGGGAGCATTCCACGTGGTCTTCAGCGCATGCCACCGGCGGTAAAGGACGACGTTGAGCGCGCTCTGGTCCCAGTGCTTGGCGTGCTGTGGCCACGTCTTCAAATACTCCAGCACCCGTGTGCTCACATTCTCGCGCCGCCAGAGGTCCAGATTGATGATCAGAAACCCGGCCTGCAGGTAAGGGGCGTCGGGCGAGAGCTGGAGTTGCTCAAGGGGAAGATTCTCCCCGCTCAAGCGACCGATGACGACATCCGGCGAGGCTGCGACGATCGCGTTTCCGAAATCGGCCGCAAACAGCGGCACCACATCCCCCTGCACCACCATGTCGGCGTCGACATAGACCAGCTTGGGTTCGTCAACGAGCTCCGGCAGCGCGAGGCGCGCGTAGGTCATCACGCTCGATCCCCAGTCCTGGGGCAGGCCTGCGAAGCGGGCCATCTCGGGTTTGAGCCGGATGAGGGTGTGCGCGCGACCGGTCAGCTGAAGACTCTGGGCCAGCCGCTGCCAGCTTAGGTCACGAATGCCGCCATCGAGAACGTAGACGCGGGCCTCCCCGGCGAATTTGGCCTGGCGCAAAGCGGAGACCAAGGCGACGGTTCCGCCCATCGCATAAGTTTCGTTGCATGCCGTGCACAGCACGAGAGAAGAGGACATCGGTCGAAGATAAGGGCGGTTCAGCGAGGCTTTAACAGAGAGAGCATCCGGCACGCCTGCCCGCGCAGCCACCACTCGAGCCGCCAATCCGTCTCGCATGCGCGCCGGAAGTGACGTTGAGCAACCGCGGGTGCGCCGCGCTGGCGGAGTTTTCCTGCCGCAGCCCACCCATGAGCCGCACGCTGGCGCCGAAGCTCGGAGGGAATCGCCTCCCAGTCCAAATGCTTGTCGAACACCGCGGCATCCGCCTCGGCCATTGCGGCGCTATGGGTCGACAAGGCGTTGGCATGCTTTCGATATCGGCAGGTATTGCGGCCAGTAAACGCAAAGATCCCACCGGCCCGCGCGCAGCGCAGCCACATATCGCGGTCTTCGACGTAGCGAAACGCCGGATCGAAGCGACCCGCACGTTCCCAAAGAGACCGTTTCAGCATCACGGAGGCGGGCTGAATGATATAGCGACCCTCGTAGAGCGAGCGCGGAAACTCCTTCAACACCTCCGGACTCGGATACCGATGCTCCGTCTCGCGCCCCGTATCGCTGTCGAACAAGACCGAGCCGGAATGGACCAAGTCCGCCTTCGGGTTAGCCCGAGCGGTGGCGACCAACTCCGCGAGATGCGTAGTTTCCCACAGATCGTCGCTATCCAGCAGGACGATCCACTCGGCCTGAGCGACCTCGATCGCCGTATTGCGAGTCGCTGGCAAACCCTTGTTCACCTCGTGACGGATGAAGCGTACAGATTGCGTTACTGTTTTGGCAAATTGACGGACAATGTCCTCGGTGCCGTCGCGCGAGCCGTCTTCTACTATGAGAAGCTCCCAGTCGGCAAATGTCTGACGATAAACACTTGCGAGTGTTTCGCCGAGAAATCGGTCCGCCTTGTAAGCGGGAATGCAAATACTGAGCGCTGGAAGCATCGCTCTATTGCCAAAGCGAAACTCAGGCCAACTCCCTCAAGCCGGCGAGATGCTGTTGAGTCTCACCTGCTATCCGGGGTTGAAGCTACGAGTTTCTGCCCCCTCTTTTGGGCACAATACTTAAGCTAGCAGGCATGGATTCGGTGTGCGCCTTACTCGGAAGTGCCGAAGGATCGAACGCCTCTAAGAGAAGGGTTTGGGGTGGAGTCATTTGAGGTGTATTTCCCGGCGCCGATTTCGCTGAGGGTGGAAAGTGGCTGGCGGGAGCACAACTCACAAAAAACGCTTCGCTTCTCGAATTGAACTGCGCAGACCAATACTCTGCATTCGGAAAGCTGCTGGCCGATCATGACAAAAAAAGCCTTAATTACCGGGATAACCGGGCAAGACGGATCTTACCTAACCGAATTTCTTCTGGGGCGGGGATACGAAGTACACGGAATGGTCCGCCGCACGAGTAGCCTTTCCCGGTCGCGACTCGTTCATCTTTACGAAGATCCCCAGGTTTATGGAAGCCGGCTTTTTCTTCATTACGCCGATCTGGACGATCCTACGACAATGCGGCGCGTGCTGATGAAAACCAAGCCCGATGAGCTTTATCATCTGGCTGGGCAAAGTCACGTGGGCCTTAGCTTCGAAATTCCGGAATCGACGTGCGAACTGACCGCGATGGGTACGCTGCGGCTCCTCGAGATCATTCGGGATATGCCGACGCCGCCTAAACTGTTTCATGCGGCTTCGAGCGAGGTTTTTGGTCGGCCCACCGAAATGCCGCAGACTGAGATGACTCCGGTCGCTCCGACCAGTCCTTATGGCTGTGCCAAGGCGTTTGCCACCAGGATGGTTGCCGTCTATCGCCAGACTTTCGGCCTATTCGCCTCGAACGGGATCATGTATAATCATGAATCGCCACGACGGGGCGAAAATTTTGTCACGCGAAAAATATGCCGCGCCGCCGCTGCGATCAAACTTGGTTTGCAAAATGAACTCCTGCTGGGAGATACCTCTGCGGTGCGGGACTGGGGATACGCGCCTGAGTATGTGCGGGGTATGTGGATGGCGCTAAATCACCACGAGGCAGATGACTTCGTCTTCGCAACAGGGAAGGCTCATAGTGTCCAGGACCTCGTGGAGCACGCATTCGCTACTGTAGATTTAGATTGGCGGAAATTTGTAAAAAGGGACGATCGAATGCTACGGCCGATGGAGCCGGTCGGTTTGGTAGGAAATGCAGAAAAGGCTCGCAGGGTTCTCGGCTGGGAGGCGGGTCCTACGGCCCTGGAGGTGATAGCGCTGATGACTGTGGCCGAACTGGAATTACTATCCAAGTAATGAGAATATCCATTTTTTAAATATAGATATTTCGGGAGGGGAGTGTGTCAAAGTTGACGATGGCAGCGTCAATGAATTGGTGAGCCCCGTTGGAATGGCTGCGTGCAGCCCGTGTTTTCGCGAGGCCGGTCAATCCGCTAAGTACATTTTGTTTATAGACAGTGACGATATAATCGTTCCCCTCTTGACGAGAGCTTTAATCGGGAGGGCAGTCGTGGCAGGAGGACGGCTACTTGCTTTCGGAGTGCTTTTCCATCATATCGAGTATGTCAGAATCGGTCATTTCATCGAATTTGCGCGCGAAGAGGTTTTCGCTGGCGATGAGACGGTTGAAGTCCTTCTGGCCGAAGGTCCGCGGGTGAGGTGAGTGGGGCGGGAAATCGATCTCGCGCCAGTCTTTGTTCACCAGCGTGGCGGCGAGCGGGCTGTTTTGGAGGATCGATTGGAATACGATCTCGTCGGGATGGGCGGCGCGCTGCAGCCACGTCCGAATGCGGTTCGCGTAGGAGTCCCCGGATATATATTCGGCCGCCGGGCGCGAGAGGACGACGTAGTTGGAACCGCCGAAATAGCGGAAGAAATCCGGCCAGCGCCGCCGGTAGCCGTGGACAAACGGAATGCTATTTTGCCAGCCGAGCGCGCTCTTCAGCCGGCGGCCGAAACCGGGAAGGCCGAGCACGCGCTGGAGGACACTGCCGTGAAGATGCCAGCGCTCGAGGCGGGCGCGGGCGTTTTTCCAGTGATCGGTTTCGAGGGGGGCGAACCAGCTCAGATAGCTCGCGTCCTTCTGTCGGCTGAGCCGCTCGAGGCGAGCGCCGCGGGGGCAGATCGGGAAATCCTGGCCGGTGAGATTGATGAAGTGCGACCATGTCGCGGAGTGCTTGAGCGCCAGAGCCATGCCTTCGATCTGCAGGTCGGAGATGGCGGGGCCACCCCACACGACGGCGCGCGATCGTTGCACGACCACATTGCGATGGGCCCGTGACAACTCCTCGCCCAACTGGTGCAGGGCACGGGGTGCACGCCGATCGAAGTGCAGCACGAAGATATCGTCCTCGTGCTGAAGGATCCGGATCAGGCGCGCGATCTGGCCCGGGTTCTTGTGTCCGAGAATGTGATACGCGAAGGCCATGCACCCAGATTGTCTCGTGCGGGGCTTCAGTTGAGGGCCGGGGACCAAAGGCCGTTTAGCGGTGAGATGACCGCCTGCGGATTCAAGCGACGCTCCACCCAGGCGAGCTGACGCTGCGCGACGGTCTCGCGCCACTGAGGATCGCGGAGGAGTCGCGAAATCGCTCCGGCAAATTCCGCCGCCGTCGAACTCACGACCGCGACCTGGCCGTTCTCGATATCGGCGAAGCCCTCGGCGCCCGCGGGCGTCGTCACCACCGCGCGGCCCCAGGCCATGGCCTCCACGAGCTTGATCTTCAGGCCCGTTCCCATCGGCAAAGGCACGAGGCTGATGGCGGCTTCGGCATACAGGGGCTGAAGATCGCCGACCGGCCCCACGATGCGGACCCCATCGGGCGCGGTGGTAAATGCTTTTCCCACCGTGCCGGCGACGACGAGCTCGGAGTCGGGATCGGTTTTGCGCACCTGCGGCCAGACCTCGCGGAATAACCAGCGCAGGGCCTCGATGTTGTGACCCGTGTGACCCCCCACGAAGAGGCATCTGCCCTTCGTCGCCATGGCTTGCGGCTGAGGCGCGGGACGGACGGACATGGGAACCGTCACCACCGTGCGGCGCGGGCAAAGTTGCGCAAAGGCCTCGGCCTCCCGCTCCTGAATCGCGACGATCATGTCAGCGCGCGCCAACAACTCCGCCTCTTCGCGCGCCGTCATCGGCAGGAAGTCCAGGGGCTGTCCGCACGCACGATAGAGGTCGGTGCGGCGGGAGTTGAGATTATGGGTGAGGACGCCGACGCGGATCTTCGCGCGGTCGGCTGGCGACAAACCATCCAGCAACGTGAGCGTGACGGTGCCATCGATCAGCACGGCGTCCGGCTGGAGGCGACGAATCAAGCGGGCGGCAAACTGCTGCTCGGCGTCGGTGGCGTAGTGCTCTCCAGGATCGGCTTCTGCCTGCCGGGTGAACTCCCCGAGCGAGCGCGGAATCAGAAAGCCGCCGATCCTGCGCGTTCCATTCACAAAGCCCCGGCTTACATAGGGCATGGTCAGAGGATCGCGCATGAGGCGCCGCCCTTGGTGCAGCGGTCGCCCCAGCCATGCGTAGTCGATGGCCACGCCGCTGCGGTGCAACTCCGTGAGGATGGCGTGTGGGTACACACAGCCGCCATGTTGGTTCGCCATCGCGAGCACATTGCTGATGAAAAGGAGCCGGCCGGAGTGCATTAAGGAGATGCGATTTCTGCCAGGCGCTGAGCCGGACGGTAGGTGGCGATGGGCACGGAACTCAGCGTCGCATGGACATTGGCGACGACGTCCGGTTGAGCCGTGCGAAAGTTCGAGAGACCTGACCGGATTGCGGCGAGATGAGGCTCGATATCCGCCGCGCCCGGGACAAGCCGCGCTCCGAGCGAAGAAACGGTCGGCGCGCCGAGGATCTCATCCAGAATATCTTTGCCGTAATCGGGGGTGAAGTGAGCGCTGTCGATCCACCATTTCATCTCAACGGCACTGTCAGCCTGCACGGCCTCCTGGGAGCGGGAATTGAAGAGGCTAAAATCCCATAGCTCGACGCGAGGGGGCGAGGCGGCTTTGGTTTTGGCGAGGTGGGCCTGGGTGCGCGCAACCAAGGTTCGCTTGAACGCTTCGTAGTGGGACCAGACGCCTGCCTTGGCGATAGCCTCTTGGAAGCGGGCGTGAATCGGCGGTATGATTACGATGACTCGTGCGCCCTTTTCAGAGGCGGCTGTGAGGGCGTCGTCGTAGTCCACCATTCGGTCACCGTGGGCAGGATCGGAAAAAGCGTAGCGATGGTACGGGCGAGGAAGCCACTTGGGCAGATAAGAGCGTTCGATCTCTTGAAAACGAAAGAGGGGCTGGGCGCGGGGTGCAGCGGACGAGGCGTGAGTGTTGGGCGAAGCGGCAGCTTTGCGCGACGCAAGGAGCGTCTGCCAGCTCAAGCGGAGGGTATCGACACCGAGAGTAAATGCGCCCAAGTCCTCGGGCACAAAGCCGACCGCGGTGCGGCGGGTCGCTGCCAGAAGGCGGGCAGGGGAGAATTGCGCACCGGCGGCGTAGTGGGAGTTGTAGGCGAAAAAGTCGGCCACGACGATGGCGACTTCGACCGGAGCTTCACGCATTGCTTGCTGGACGGAGAGACTGACCTCGCGGGCATTGGCTCCGAGGAGGGCGTAGTTATAGGCTGGCTTGGGCAGGGAGTTTTCCCACCAGCCGATGTGAGGGAAGCCGGAGTGGGCAGTCGAGGACCCAAAAATCACGGTCCTGGGCTGAACGCGCAGAATCTCGTAAGGCTTGGCCATGCGATCGAACCCCTCGGTGGGCGGCCGTCGGTCGTTGAAACCCGTGCGCGACGCACTGCCGAAGACGCGGAAGGGATCAATCGCGACATTGAAGGCGAACACCGCAGCCAGGAAAAAGCCAACGCAGCAGAAGAAGACGATGAGGAATCGTTTTCCCGCGGGAGGGTCGGCTAGAGGAGAGGGCGGCATGGCGGCTCAGAACTGGAAGTAGAGAAATTCGCTCAGCTGTGTGATGTACAGCACAGCGACGATGCCGACGGCCGCCGTGGCGACGGCCCAGGCGGACGAGGGCCGCCACTGCAGCCGGGCAGCCCAGCGCGGCCGGGAGCCTGCCGGCGCATGCGGAGAAGCGAGGCCGACGATTTGCTGCGAGTTGGGACAGAGTGTAGCGAGGAAGAGAGCGCCAAGCAGCCAGAAGATGAGCTCGCCGTTGAAGTTTAGAATCGCGGGATGGTTTGCTTCGGCGCCGAGCCAGGCTCGGTTGAGGCCGAGCTGCTCGAGCTTGGCGAGATGACGCTCAGGGAGGGTGAGACCATTGAGGCCGAGCATGCCCTGCCAGATGCGAGAGCTCGCGGCAAAAGACTCGGCGCGGAAGAGCACCCAGCCAAATATTACGCAGACAAACGTCAGTGCCCAGCTGAGGCCCTGGCCCGCGGCCGTATCGACCCAACGGGACCAACTGCGACCCTCGCGCCAGGCGGAGAAGCGATGGTTCACCAACAGGTAAAATCCATGAAAAGCGCCCCAAGCGACAAAGGTCCAACTGGCGCCATGCCAAAGGCCGCCCAGCAGCATCGTCAGCATCAAATTGATTGAAGTGCGATTGGCTCCCTTGCGACTTCCACCCAGCGGGATGTACAGATAGTTACGCAAAAACCGGGAGAGGGTGATGTGCCAGCAGCGCCAAAACTCCGAGATGCTCAGAGCGCGGTAAGGGGAGGCGAAATTGATCGGCAGCGTGACGCCGAACAGCAGGCCCACGCCTATCGCCATATCCGAGTAACCGGAGAAATCGAAATACAGCTGCATCGTGTAGGCCAGCGCGCCTGCCCAGCTGTCGAGAAAGGTGGGACTCGTACCGAGCGCGGCTTCCTTGAAGACGGGCGTCGCGTACGCCGCGATCGTGTCGGCGACGAGCACTTTTTTCGCGAGGCCGATGATGAAAAGGGTAAGCCCCTGAGCGACCATCCCGGACGAGCAGCGACGGTCGTTGGTGAACTCCTCCATCAGCTCACGATGGTGGATGATCGGCCCCGCATTCAGATGCGGAAAGAAGGTGACGAACAGACAGTAGTCCAGAAAGGCGTAGCGGTCGGCCTCACCGCGGTAGCAGTCGACCAGATAAGCGATTTGCTGGAAGGTGAAGAACGAGATGCCAAGCGGTAGGATGACTGCGCCCAGCACGAAATCACCGCCGCCGAGCCAGTCTGCCGTGGCCAGGATCAGGCGCGTGTATTTGTAGTAGCCGAGCGCGAGGAGATTGACGGTGACGCCCAACGCGATCGTGCCGCGCGCCTGCCGCGGTGGATGCCGCAAAAGCAGGCGGCCGAAGATGTAGTTTACGACGAGGGAACCGACCAGGACGAGCAGGTCCGGCGGGTGCCACCACGCGAAAAAGACGAGCGTGATCACGAGCGCCCAGCGTCGGGCCAGGCGCTGACCCATCCATATTTTCACTCCCCAGAAACTGGCGAAGGCCAGTGGCAGGAAGAGGAAAATGAAAATATGGGAGTTGAACAGCATCGCGCTACGTTATCGCGACGAGGCGACGGCGCCCGGTCGCGGCGCGAGGCCGACGAATTCCAGCCAACGGGCGGTGCGGAGCATGCCTTCCTGAAAACTGACTTTCGGGACATAACCGAGCAGGCGCTCGGCCTTGCCGATCGGAAAGCGCCAGCGGCAGCTTTGGAGCAGACAAATTTCCTCGTAGGGATGGGGCCGGGCGAGGTCGGCCAGCTGCCAGGCATTCGCCGGCAGGCGATCATGCCAGGCGGCGGCGGCGGCTTTCGCAATGCGCTTCACCCGCGCAGGCACCATCGGAAGCGCGGCCATGACGGAGTCTGTGGCGGCGATTCTGGCCAGGCGGTCGCTGGGGCTGCTCTGGAACGACGGCGTGGCGATCCGATGGATCGAGGCCGGGTCCGCTTGCACGGCCTTCGCAATCGCGGAGTAGAAGTCGAGCCAGGTGACCGTCTCGGCATCGGTGACGAGAAACGTCTCACCGTCTACGCCAGGTTGCGTAAAGGCGGTCATGATCACGTCGATCAGGTTGTCGACGTGGATGGCGTTGCAGATGCCCGCGCCCTCATCGACGAGGTAGGCGGAACCGGCGGTGATCTGCTGGGCGATGTCGGCGACGAGGCGGGAACGGGCGCCATAGATGATGCTCGGGCGCAGCTGCACCAGCTCGGTCTTCCCCGACCGCCGGGCGGAATTGAGGATGAGCTCCGCTTCGGCCTTGGCGCGGTTGTAGTCGGATTTTTGCTTCACCACCACGGGCGAGGTCTCGTCGGTGCCAGGGGCCGGCACGAGCGTGTGCACGGCCGCGCTGCTCAGGGCGACGATGCGCTTGATGCCCGCGCGTTCCGCGGCGGGGTAGAGCGCCCGTGCCATGGCGACGATTTTCTTCGAGTCGCCCAGTGCGGAGTGGATGACGTAGTCGCAGCCGCGGAGCGCGGCTTCGAGCTGTTGCTCGTCCGCGGGATCGCAGACCTTCCAAGGCAGGTCGAAACGCGCCACGACCGCGAGGCTGCGGGGGGCATGGACGATCGGCACGACCTCGGCCTTGCCGCCCAGGTGGAGCCGCTCGAGAAGGCGGAGACCGACAAAGCCGCTGGCGCCAATGATTGCGATTTTCATGCTACGGTCTCCTTCGTGTTCAATCCGCGGGTTTCTTCGTCCGTGAGCCACGGAAGTGGCAGTGACTGGCGCTTGGCATAGCAGGCGTTGATCAGCCGGAGGGAGCGCAGTCCTTCGCTGCCCGGAATATGTACGGCCGAGCCGGTGCGCACGGTGGAGACCAAATCGAGAAGCTGCCGGATGAAGGCCTGGGGCGATCCCTCGCGGTCGCCGTCGCGATGCAGGGTCACACCATCGTCGCGGCGCGGGGTCAGGTCGCCCGCCAGCACGAGCCCTACGCCGTGCAGATCGACAGTCAGTTGACCGGCCTGGCCGACGTTCCACGCGATGCTGCCGCGTTCGAAGTCGATGCGAAAGGCATTCCGGGTCGCCCAATCGCGGCTGAGGCGTACTTCGCCTTGCAGGCCGCCTGGGTAGCGGAGAGTGAGGCGTGCATTGGCCTCGAGGCCGCCCACCGCATCGTCGAAATACTCAAACGACGCAGGCTCGTCGAACCACCAGAGCAACAGGTCCAGCGTATGCACGCCGGTGTCGTAAAGCACGCCGCCCGGAGTGATATCGCGGCGGAAGAAGGAGTCACTCGCCGCTTCCCAGCGAAACGGTCCGCCTTCCTCCACGGTGAACGACAGGGGCCGGCCGAGTGTGCCGACTTTGAGCAGATCCTTGATGGTCTGGGCCGCGCGGAAGAAGCGGCGGTACAATCCGATCGCGAGGGGGCTGCCGGTGCGCTTGGCCGCGGCGACCATCGCCTCGGCATCGGCGATCGAGGCCGCCATGGGCTTCTCGGACAGCACGGCGCAACTGCGTTCCAGCGCGAGGATCGACTGCGGCGCGTGCAGCTTCGGCGGTGAGGCGATCACCACGATCGTGCCCGCCTTCAGGGGGGCGTCCTCGAGTCGCGCGAGGCTCTGAGCCTGCGGAAACTTCGCGTGGATCGCAGCCCGATTCGCGTCGTGCGGATCGCAAAGGGCGACGACTTTGACGATGCCGCGCCCTTCGAGAAACGTCAGCGCGGAGGCGTAGAAAAACTTGGTGATCGCGCCGCAACCGGCGACGACGACAGGGACTGCTGGTTCGGTGACTCTCATTCGGGAAAATGGTTTAGGATATCAGCGGGTGCCGGGCCGAACTCGGAATCGGAGCGGATACCGTATCCGCGGATTCGAGACTGCTCTCCAAGGCGCGATGGATTCTCTCTGCGCTGAATTCGCCTGTCGCGAAAGAACGCACCTCCGCCATCCGATTATTACAGAACTGCTCGTTGCCGAGCTGGCTGATGTACGCCGACAGCTTCGTCGTGTCGCGCGGGTCGAAGACGTCCGGGTAGTTGCGCTGCACGGCCCACTCGGCAATCGCGGTATCCTGGGGCGCCACGATGGCGATCGGCAGGCCAAGATGGCAGTACTCGATGAACTTGCTGGGGAAGCTCGTGCGTGTCCACGGCATGTCGGCGGTGGTATCGGCATAGCTGACGAGCAGAGCGGCGGCGTTTTCGCGGAGGAAGTTCAGCGCCTCCACGTTGCGCGCGAAGGGTGGCATCCACTCGGCGCCGGCGGCCTGCAGGAGGGCGACGTGCTCGGTGTTTTCCTTGAGGATGGCAAGAAACCGGCCGCCGGCGGCGCGCGTGGCGGTGGCGATGCGCGCGAGCGTGGGCAGCTGGGCCGGCCAGTAGTTGCCGGCGTAGACGAGGAGGGGCGGCTTGGCTTGGCTGCGGTTGAGCGGAACCGACGCGGTGCCTTCGGGGATCGGCGGCAGCACGCCTGACTGGCGCCCGCTGATCGAAAAACACCCGGCAAGCTGGCTTGAGGCGAACCAGGCCTTGGTCGAATGCTGGACAATCCACTCCCGGCGCTGGTGTGCGCGCTCGCCCTCCGCCCCGGCGGTGAAGCAGCGCGCGTCATCGTGCACGAGGGTGGCGAGCGGCAAGCTGTAGCGGCGGGCAAAGCCGACGGCGGCGATCGAGAGCGTATCGCTGAACGCGGAGAGATACGTGAGCACGGCATCCGGACGGTTCGCGCCCAGCCAGCGACGCGCTTCGCCCGCCCACAGCCGCGCGCGCAACGAGCGCGAGACGCGTTGGTTCGCGTTGAAGGGCGGCCACCACGTGCGCCGATGGCTCAGGGTCAGCACCGGCCAACCTGCTTCACGGCACAAGGCATGGTCCTGGCCCCAATCGGCCACGATGCGGATATTCCACCCATCGGCGGCGAAGCGCCGCAGGTGACGCAACACAATGATCGCGCTCCCCGCGCCTTCCTGGGGCGCGTGACCGAAATAGACGAGAGTGCGGGCACGTGACATCGAAGAGTGAGTGTGGAGATTACGACGGAACTACGATCGGGCCCGGCTGGCGAGCCGCCCTTGGTTTGGCGATCGAAGGCTTGCCCAGATCGATTCCCGGTTTCTCCACGACATAGCTGGCGACCCAAGCAATGGCATGGCTCGATAGCTGAGCGAAGGCCGTCACTCGCTTGAAATTCATGGGAGCGCTCACCAATAGCCTCCCTTGTCGACTTTCTTGGCCGCAACGGGGGTCTCGGAGGAGAGCGCCCGTATCCAAGCTGCGTTGAAGAACGGCTGAAATTCCGGCAGCTTGTCCCAGCGGCCACCACGAATGCCGAAGAAGATCTGCGTCGGGCCGCCGGTATGAATGCCAATGGCGCCGAGTTTCTTCACAAAAGCCGTGAGGGGCACGCTGGCCGCGCCGCAGCCGATGAGCGCGACGTCGATCGGCGCGCGCCGGTGGACCTCCTCGATTCTCCGCTCGAGCCAGTGCAGCATCTCGATCCAATCCGTGAAATCCGTCGCGCCAAAGCCATAGGGTGAGCGGATGGTTTCCAGTTCGAAGTCGGGGAGCACGCCGGGCGCAGCGGGCCAGATTTCCGCGCGGCGTTCGTACTGGCTGCGGATGCTTTGCTCGAAGGGGTGGATGACCAGCACGCGCTTGCCGGCGAGTTCCGCCGACCAAGGCGCGGAGAAGAAGTAGGGCTCGAGCGCGCGCAACTCGATCCGGCGAACCCGCGGGCTATAGCGGCGGAGGATTTCGCTTTCTCCAATGTTGTTCCAGACCGCGCAGCCATCGAGGTCGCGCAAACGATCGAGATAGAGCTCGGAAAAGCGCGAGTACATCTCGGTGGTGGGAGGGAAAACGCCTGCTTGCTGGTGCAGGTCTGCCTCTCCGTATGAGGGGGCGGCCCAAGTATATTTGTAGAATTGCCGCAGCTTCAAATGAGCGGCCAGCGCACAGCACTCGCGGTCGCCTATCTTGCCGAGTGCCGCGGGTTGCTTGTTCGCGATAAGTTGTCCGATCCAGTGATTGGCTTCCGCGCCGGGCACGGTGGGATAGTGCCTGGCGCGGCGCTGCTCGAGCCAGGCATTGACGGCAAAGTGGTTCACGTGCCGATCTAGCCCCGTGCCTTCCATGACCCTGTGGATGGTTTTGCGGAGGAGATTCATCCGAGCGAGGGCAGGCTGGCCTGGGGCACGGCACCCACGGTGTAGCTGTAACGCAGGCACCGTTGGTTGCTGCGGTCAAAGGGTCGCTTGAGAAAGGCGCGCCAGGCATTCTTCCGCGCCGAGGCGTGGTAACCCCCGCGCGCCGCATCGTAGGCCCAGTGCCGGCGCCAGTCGGCTGGCGTCCGCAGGGCGTCCGTTGGGCTCGGCGTCGATTTCAAATCACCCAAGCCGCGCTTCAGGCGATAGGGATTCACGATCTGCTGACGCAGCGCCTCACGGGTGCCTTGAGTGCGATTGACGCTTTTCAGATGCTGCCGGTAGTGGAGGAACACGGTCGGCAGATTCGCGAGTTTGCCGATTTCGGAAAGGCGGAGGTAGAGGTCGAGGTCCTCGATCCAGTTAAATTGCTGACGGTAGCCGCCGACCTGCTCCAGCGCAGCGCGGCGGAAAAATACCGTCGGGTGGATCAGAGCGCCGCCGTTTCCGTCCACGAGCTGGTTTACGATCTCGTCGTGCTGCAGCGCCGGCTGATGTCGAATCAGCGGCGCACCCTCGGGGTCCGTGTAGAGAATGTCGGTGCCGAGCGCGACGCACTCGGGGTGATTTTCCAGGTACTCGCACTGTGCGGCGAAGCGCGTGGGCACGGCCAGATCATCGGCATCCATCCGGGCGATGAACTCGCCGCGCGCGACCGCGATGCCGTCGTTGAGCGCGCCGACGATGCCGGTGTTGGGTCGGCTGACGATCCGGATGCGTGGGTCGGCGGCCGCAAGGCCTTCGAGAATGGCTTTCGACTGATCGGTGGAGCCGTCGTCGACCGCGATCAGTTCGAAATCCGAACAGGTCTGGACAAGAATGCTCCGCACCGCCGCCGAGAGGTATCGGCTGGCGTTGTACACGGGTATGACGACGCTGATTTTAGGCCGTTCCATAGGCTGGGATCCGGGTATTCGCCTGGGCCCAAGCGAGAAAGCGCTCGGGGTCGCCGCTGGCGAGAAGGGGCTGGGCTTCGCGGAGCAGCGGCTCGCTCCAATTCCACCAAGCGGTGGCCTGCAAGGCCTCGATGACCGCGGGCGAGAAACGCATCCGCAGCTTCGCGGCTGGGACGCCGCCGACGATGGTATAAGGAGGCACGTCTTTGGTTACGACCGCGCCAGCGGCGACGATCGCGCCGTTGCCGACGTGCACGCCATCGCGGATGAAGACATGGGCGCCGATCCAGACATCGTGCCCGATCGTCGTGGTCTTTCTCTCCTGGAAGGTCGTTTCCTGCGCAAAGCTGGTGCCGCACTGCTTTCGGGTGGAGTAAAATACGGGCGACGTGGTGAGCCGGTCCGCAGGGTGATCGCCGGCACCGATGTAAGTGCGGGGCCCGATGGAGCAGAACTTGCCGATGGCGACGTCGTTCAAGACGGTCTGGCGCGCGATGTAGGAGTAACCTTCGACGGTGACATCGGCGAAATAGCAGCCGGTCTGCACGGCGGTGAAAGCACCGAGCCGGCTCTGGTAGACGCATGCTTCCTCCTCCAGCGTGCAATGGGCTCCAAGCGTACTCCCGCCGAGGCGGACGCGGCTGGCGATGAGGCAATTTTCCCCCACGCGCGCGCCTTCAAGCAACTGAGCGTTCCAGACCTGCGCGCGCGCCGCTACGTGCACATCCTTCCCGACCCGACAACCGTCGCTGACAAACGCATCGCGCGCGATGGTCGCTCCCTTGAAGCGCCACCGATACAGAAACCCGCGGACGATGGATTTCAGTTCAGACATGCCTTGCTCCGATTACGCCAGACCCGCAGGCGAGCCTGGATATTTGCCCACAGCGACGTGGATGTGCCGGCGTACTGCCGCGTCACGAGGTCGTCGGCGTAGTGGTCGACCGAGAAGTCTTTCGGGTGCTCGGAAACCGTGAGCGTCCGCGTGGGCTTGCGGAGGCGTTGCATGTTGTCGGAGGTGTGAGTCGAATCGCCGCCGAAGCCGAGGTTCTCGATGAGGTTCTCGCGAGGGAAAATGCAGAGGCCGCCGAGCGAACGGCAGGTGTATACCCAGGAGAAATCCCACGTGTTGACCTGGGTGGGATGCTGGCGGGCGTGGTCATAAGCTGACACCCAGAACGCGCGTTCCCAACTGGTCGCGAAGCTCGCATCGAGGGCAGCCTTCCGCTGCGCCCACGTCTCCATCTGATAGTCGTAGTGCTGCCAGGCGCGGCGCCAGGTGGCCCAGCCCCATATCCACGGATGGCGGCTGAACCAATAGCTCGCGGCCGGACGGTAGAGGCTATCGACGATATTGCTGCCCGAAACGTGCATCACACGTGGGTCGTGCCGATAGCGCGCGAGCATCTCCGCGGCGTACGGGAAGAAACTGGGGTCGGGATAGCAGTCGTCTTCGAGGATGATAGCCTCCTCCACCAAGCCGAAAGCCCAGGTGAGACCGGAGGAGATGCGGGCCCGGCAACCCAGGTTTGCCTCAGCATAATTGCGGTGCACGGTGCAGGGCCAGTCGACCCCTTCGGCGACGATTTGCCGGACCGCGGCGACGTTTTCCGCGTCATCCCGACGGCCGGCGCGAGCGCCATCGCAGACCACCAGCAGCACTGACGGACGTGCCGCTCGAATCGCCGCGAAAACACGAGCCGTGAGTTCAGGCCGGTTGAAAACTAAAAATATGATGGGAGTTTGCAGGACTACTAGAGGCTATCTCGTGGATGCGGTTGCATACTATACAGACTGCATGCGCGAAGTTTCTATATGGCGACTTTCAGATAATATCGTGACCAACGGGCTGTAACATGTTGCAGGCGACAAATGGTCGCGGACAGCGGTCAAGCACCGGTTCGCGACGGTCTTGCGTTCACCCGGATTCTCAACCAATCGCCGAACTGCGTCGGCAAATGAGATTTCATCATGCGCTTCGATCACAGCTTCTTCCAAGAAGTGTGCGCCTTCGAGAGGAGCCGGAGTCGCGACAATGGCACAGCCATGTGCCGCAGCTTCCACCAATTTGATATTCAAACCGGTAGCTTCCAAGAGGGGGACGATTACGATACCGGAACGGTGATAAAAAGGTTTAAGGTCACTTACTCTGCCGTGGAATATGACCCCAGAGGGTCGAGAAGCGATCGCCTCGCCAATTGACCCGCAGACGTCGAGTATAAGATCCGGCAAGTGGGCTCTGACCCGAGGCCAAACGCGCTCTAGAAACCAGTTAAGGCCGTCGACGTTGAAGGAGTTTCCGCTTCCCACAAACAAAAGGCGCTGGGTATTGACGGGGAATTCCCCGGCTTGAGCCAGGAAGGCCTTGGGCGCCACAACCACGTTTGCTGCAGAATAAAGGCGAAACTCATCCGCATCGGCTGAGGAGATGGCTATGAGGAGGTCGGCGGTTTCGAGCCAGCGACTTTCGTCCGATCGCGTGATTTCCGGAAGACTTGTTTCACCCCGGTTCTTCGCCTGCAGGGCCGCTCGTTTCCAAGCGACGTCGTAGGTAAGGCAAACGTGAACCTTTTTCTGCAGCGGTCGCAATTGAAAGATGGGACAGAGCCACGCATAGCAGGCCACCACCACGTCCGGACTTTCTCTTTCAGCCACTTTCTCCACGAGGGCATTCTCAGACTCGGTGGGAGGCGACATCCAACCCGTCGACGGTGGGGCGGAGGCACGTTTATTTTGGGCGGTGACGGGACGAGATGGCGTGCGAAATCCCAGCTTGGCGAGGAGGCGCTTTATCCGATCCTTCGTTCGCGCCTGGAACGGCAACCAGAGGACCGCGGGAAAAAGATACCAGGAACCAAGCCGGATTGCACCGGGTAGGTGCAGCTTTATCTTTCGATCAAAATCGTCGGGCCTTCGCCAAATTTTCTTCCAGCGGATGTGATCATGGGGTGCCAGCCATAGCACCTGCACGCGAAAGCCGCCGCGCGCCAGATAGCTCGCGATGTCGTGAAGGTAGGCCCCGGCGCCATCGTCCCATGGCAGGGGGGTGTGGCGCGTGACTATTAGAATGGACCGCATCGGAAATGGGCTAACGCGACGGGTGCAGCTATTGGGATGGCCGCGAGCGCCAAGGCGAATGGGAGCGGCGTGAGTTGGAATTCCGCTAAGGGAGATTGGCCGGCAGACGTTGTCATGGTTGGGTTGTGCCCATGGTGGCTTCGGCAACCGCTCCTTGAGCGGGACGCTCATGCTGCAACGTGGGCTGCAGCCGACATCCACCAAAGCCGCGGTCGCTCTCCCAGTCTCCGGATCCGGGATGAATTTCCCACAGTGCGAAACTGTCGACAATGTCGAAAAAATGTCGGCCCTGGCCCAGGGAGGCGCTGCAATAATAACGGCCCGGCGAGACGGGTAAACGGGGCAAACTGAGGGTAATAATGTGACGTCCCGGCTGCAGGTTGAGCGTGCGTCCCTCAGCATCGCTATCCAACGTCATGACTCGTTGACCTTCCACCGTGTTTAGCGCGAAGCCAATCATCGCCGATTCCATGGCTGTTTGTACGTCGATAGTGACTTCCACGGAGAAGGGTTGATTGAAAAATAGCCCCCCCCGGACTGAGCGAACGCGCATGATACGGCCGTCCTGGCCGGTCGTGCCCCAATCGCGGGTGCGATTGCCTACGTGGACATCGGTGGCAGAAGCTTCGAAGTGGAGGTTATAGTGTTCAATTGCCTCTTCGACGGGGTAAACACCGCGAAGCCGGCCGCCTTCCAGCACCACGCACTTCTGGCACAAACGGCGGATCGTGGCCATAGAGTGGCTCACGAACAGAACGGTGCGGCCGTGGCCGTGCGAAATTTCCTGCATGCGGCCGATGCATTTGCGCTGAAACTGCGCATCGCCCACCGCGAGGACTTCGTCCACAATGAGTATTTCGGGCTCGAGATGCGCGGCGACGGCGAAGGCGAGGCGCACATACATGCCGCTGGAGTAGCGCTTGACCGGCGTGTCGATGAATTTGCCGATTTCGGCAAACTCCACGATCTCGTCGAACTTCGACTGAATCTCCGCCTTGCGCATTCCGAGGATCGCGCCGTTGAGGAAGACGTTGTCGCGGCCGCTCAGCTCCGGATGGAAGCCGGTGCCAACCTCGAGGAGACTGCCGATGCGGCCATACAGGTTAATCTCGCCGGAGGTGGGTTCGGTGATCTGTGAAAGCACCTTGAGAAGCGTGCTCTTGCCGGCGCCATTGCGGCCGATGATCCCGACGATCTCTCCCGGCTCGACGGAGAAACTAATATCCCGCAACGCCCAGAATTCTTTTTTCTCCCTGGCGGCATCGACCGGGTCGGGTTTGCCCAACAGGCGGCGGCCCAAGCGTTGCACATCGTCGCGGAGCGACGTCATGCCGATCTGACCCAGTTGGTATTTTTTCGAAACACCGCGTACTTCTATGATCGGGCGACTCATCGTATAATTAGGTTGAGAATAAGGCGATTAAACGATGTCGACGAAGGTGCGGGCGGCGCGCTGGTAGATGAGGAGGCCAACCAGGAGAAACAAGGCGGACATGCCAACGGAAAGGAGATAGGCAGGCAGAACAAAGGAGCCTCCGCCGAGAAACATGAGGCGCATCGCCTCGACGATCGAGGTCATCGGATTGATCGCCGCGAACCACTGCCACTTCTCGGGAAAGCGGGAGAGCGGGTAGATGATAGGCGTCAAATACATCCAGATGTTGACGATGAAGGCCTGGACATGCTGGAGGTCGCGGTACTTGGCGGTGAGGGCGGAGAGGATCAACCCGATGCCGAGGCCGAGGGCGGCCATGTGGAGAATGAGGACAGGGAAGAGCAGCCAGGTGACGTTTGGACGCGGAAGCGTAGAGCCTTCGGCATTAAGATAGTACACGTAGAACCCGACAAACGTGATGAGCTGGATGCCGAGCGAGAGCAGGTTGGAGAGCGTAACCGCCAGAGGTGGGATCAGGCGCGGAAAGTAGACCTTCGAGAAGAGACCGGCGTTGCCCACGAGGGCGTTCGACGTGGCAGTAAGGACGTTGGAAAAGTAAGTCCAGCCGAGCATGCCGCAAAGATAGAAAAGCATCGGCGGAACGCCGTCGGTGCTGACCCCGATCACCCGTGCGAAGACGAGGGTGAATACCGCCGTCGTGATCAGCGGGTTCAGGAAAAACCAGATGGGCCCGAGGATGGTCTGCTTGTATTTCGAGGTGAAATCCCGCTGGACGAGCAGCCAGAGCAGGTCGCGATAAGCGACGAGGCTGCGCCATTCGAGGTTCAGCCAGGAGGAATTTGACCGGATGACGGTCACCGGAATGGTCGGCAGAGTGGGAGTGGCGGCTTCCATGAGAATCAGGCGAGAGCCGCGCGTTTTTCGGCGGAGAGGCTGGCCCAGCAGAGGCCGGAGAGAGTGGAGACGGTCAGCACGATAGCACCCATTTGAAGAGGAAAATCCCAGAGGCTCTGGAGGAGCACCGCAGTGGCGCCGATCGCGGCCGCGAGAACGAGAGGATCAGCGCGGCGGTGACGGAATGCGATGTAAACCACCGACCCCGCACCGCCCACCAGCAGTCCTGCCCAACCGATGGCGGCGACGACGCCCCACTCAACCGCGACTTGCAGGAAGTCGTTGTGCGTAAACTGGAGGAACTGGAAGAACGTGCGTACGAGGGGGTCCTTGCTGTGCTGGCTGGCGGCACCCATCCAATTGGCCGGACCATGCCCCCAGATGGGGCGAGCCGAGATCGCGGCGAAAGCGGCGTCGTACCCGATGCTGCGTGCTCCGAGCATGCCGGTGCCCGAATTGGGAGAAGGAATGAACAGGTCGGCGCGCATCAGCTTCGGCCACGCGGACTCAGGCGGGAGTTCGGTGCGAGTCACCACGCTCGTCTGCGGCGCCCAGAGCTGCCAGCGCGAGGCGATGTGCTTCAATTTGCCGGTGGCCGCGATCAATCCCACCAGCACCACCAGTACGGTGGCGGCGGCAAAGGCTGCGCGGGTCTTGTGAGCTGAAAGAAGCACCACGCCCCGGCGAAAGCTTCCACTCCGCACCAGCAGCCAGACGAGGACGCCAACGAGGAAGAGCCCTACGACTTGAGGCATCCGCGACACATGCAGGCCGTGAGCGGCGAGGATGATGGCGGTCAGGAGCAGCATCAGCAGCGTAACGGGGAAGCGCCAGGCCTTGCCGGACTGCCACGCCAGCGCGGCCAGGCCCAAGCCGATGGGCCAGATCGCGTTTATATAGGCTCCAGCGCTGGTATGATGATAAAAGGGACCGGCGAAATTGGTTGAGATCGGGCGACCCGCTTCGCCGTAGATGGTCTTAACCTGCGCGAAGCTCTGAGCGAAGGCCACGCCCGCAACCAGCAGACCGCTGATCACGAGCCCGATCGCGATCATGAGCCGCCACCGACGATCAGTTGCAATATCGGCGACGAGCAGCATCAGCAGAGCGAGCGAGGACATTAGCGCCACTTGATTGCCTTGATCCCAATAGACGATGGATTCCGGCCAGCGCGCGGCCACAACAGCGAAGTGCTTGGTGGTGAAAAGCGCAGGTGATGTCGGCACGAAAAGACCCGCTGCCCACGGCAGCGCACCGAACAAAACCAATATGCAGAAGAGTATCATTCCTCGCGGCGGTAAAGGCAACCGCCGTGCCACAATAAGACTGAGGGTCCAAAATGCGGCTGCTACGCCGCAGCCGGCCCACAGGATTTCAAGCCCTCCTCTACGCGTAGAACCGTAGTTCAAAACCGCGATACAGGGCAGCATGGCCACCGTGAAAGCCGCGGTTCCTCGCAATACATATGCGATAATGTCGAAGCATGAACGCACATGAAGTGCCTTTGATCGGCGCGAAATGTCGCCAGTAACTTGCGATGTAGATGCCACTGCCGGTGCACTCCGAGGCGCTGAACCGATCAAGCAGCGTCTTTCTTTTTCTTCTCTTTCTTCTTCTTGGACTCGCCGTAGCCCTTGTAGTATTTCGAGTTGTAAGCGCCGTAGCTGTAGTAGCCGCCGCTATTGGTCTGCAACGAGGCAGGGAGCTGGTTTAGGATGACACCCAGCAGGCTGATGCCAGTCTCGCGAAAGCGTTGCAGCGTGTGATTGACTGCCCCGGCGCGGATTTTGCGATAGCGCACCACGTAGACCAGTTCGTGGCAGTAGCGGGCGAGCAGCAGCGCATCGGGGAAGATCGTCGCGGGCGGCGTATCGAAGATAATGACGTCAAAACGCTCGGCGAGGCACGCGAGGTTCTCACGCTGGCAGAGCCGCTCGATCATCGAGGTCGGGTTGGCAGGGGCTTCACCGGCGGGGAGGAGGGTGAAATTGGTGGCGATGTTGATCGTCTCCTCCGGGAAGGCGGGGCGCAGCTCCAACGGCGTATTCAGCCACTGCACCCAGCCGCGCTCGGCGCGGACGTCGAAATAATCCTGCAAGCGCGGCCGGCGGAGATCGCAGTCCACGAGCAGCACGCGGCGTTTATGAGCGGCAAAGACGGCCGCGAGGTTGCTGGCGATCTGGCTCTTTCCTTCAGCGGGAACGCTGCTTGAGACCATGATCGTCTTCGGAAAGCCCAGAGCCGAGGACAGCTCCATCTCACTGTAGATGCCGCGCCAGCCCTCAATGAGCGCCTCATCCTTCTGCAGGCGGAACGCATTCGCGCGCTCCTGATCCGACAGCTTGTTCATGGGGGCTATTCCGCCCAGCAGCTTCTGGCCCAGGGTGTTCTCGATGTGATTGGGCGTGCGGATGCGGGTGTCGACGAGACCGAGGGCGAGGGGCACGATAAGCAGGCAGAGGACGCCGGCGGCGATCGACTTGCCCACGATTTTGCCCGCGCCAGTATCGCTGGGCGCACCGGGGACCAGCGCCGAGTCGAAGACCTTGATCGTGGTGTTTTCCATCTGGCTCGTGATCTTGGCCTCTCCCAAGCGATCTACGATGCGGGTGTAGCCACTGCGCTTGGTGGCGGCGTCCTGCTCGAGAAATTTGTAGTCCACCGAGACCTTGTCCAGCTGCCGGACTTGCATCTCCGTGTCGGAGATCTCTTTTTGCAAACGCTCGATGTGCTGAAGCGCCACTTCGCTATTTGCCTGGAGATCCGAAATGGCCTTGTGAATGCCGTCCTCAAGCGCGCGCCGCATATCTTTCAGCTCAAGTTGATTCTGGATGATCCTGGGGTGCTTCGCGAGGTAGCGTTGCTCCAGGGCACCGCGCTGCGATTGCAGCACGGCAAGGGCGTCCTGCGGGCCCTTTACGTGGGGCGAAGAGGCGATGGCGCCAATGAGGAGCAGATTCCGGCTGGACTTTTGATACTCGCGAATTTTGTCCATCAGGGACTTCGCTTGCAGCTGCTCCAGTTGCGCTGTCACCAGCGCGGAGCCCAGCGACGCCATCTTTTGCAGCGTCACATCCTTGGTTTCTCCGAGTGAGGCGGTGCTGTACTTGGCCCGGTAGGCTTGGAGCGCCTTTTCCGCGACCTCTACCTCCGTCCGCATTTCCTCCGCTTGATTGCGGAGAAAGACGATGGCTGAGTTGGTTCCCGTATTAGCCCGATCGAGGTTGAAATCGATATATTTGCGCGCGTAACGATTGGCGATAAGCGCGGCCGACTCCGGGTCCAAATTGGTGATGCCGATGCCGATAATCGTGGTGCCCCGTCGCACATAGACCGAGGTGTTGGGCTGAATGATCTCGACGAGTGAGCGGGCGGGAGCGTCGGGCTTCTGCGGATCGGTGTAGCGCGCCTGGATCCGTGATGTCTCTTCCGGAGTAAAGGAACTGAGCAGGTACTCGAGGAAGGTCTTGCTCCGGAGCTGCTCCATGTGGGTGTTCAGCTCGTTGGCGGTTTGCAGCGTGGTGTCGACGACCTCCTGCATGGCCAATACGCGATTCTTCTTCGATTCGAAGAGGAGCGTGACTTCGGTGCGGTAGACCGGGCTCGGGCGCGGGCTATAGTGATAAATGGGCCAGGCGACGGCGACCGCCAGGATGAGGCCGATCCACCACCGCTCCACGAACATGCCGAGGAATTCCTTGGGGGAACGGCTCAGCATCAACATGGATTTGGCGCCCTCTGGCGCCTTGCCGGAAAACGGAGCGACGGACGTATTGTTCGACAGGAAAGGGGCTGTGGTGGCAAACGGCGAAGCGGTCGCTACCGGAAAGGGTGGGGTCGTGCCACTGCTGCCAAAAGGAGCCGACGTTCCTGCGCCAAAAGGTGGTGTAGACATGCCTGCGGCTCGCTGAGCCGGGCGAAAGGGAGGAGGTGTGCCAGATTCCATGGTCAAAAGTATTTCTCGGGGACCACGATGCGGTCGCCGGGGAAGACGAAGACCGATGGCACTTTCATTTCGCCGCGTTTGCCACTCATCATTTTAGCTACGTCGACGGTAAACATGATTTCACGACCCTCCGGGTTGATGCGAAAGACCGACACCGTCTCGCCCTTCGCGACCTGCTGCATGCCACCCGCTTGCATGATGGCATCGAGAATATCGATCTGTTGCAGGTCTCGGGGGAAAGCGATTTTACCGGGTGTGCGGACGGCGCCCATGACGGTCACGATGCGCGGGGCGTACTCCACGACTTGGATGCGGACTTCCGGCGAACGGAGGTACTCCTGTTCGGTGTAGGTCTTGCCGATCAGCGTCTCGGCGTTGCGAACCGTCTTTCCCGAGAGTTGCAAATCGCCTACGAGCGAAAGGCGGACGGTGCCGCCTTTGTCGATTAATTGCGTTACGGCGAGTTCGGCCTCATCCTTGATCGAAATCGAAATCGTGTCTCCTTCGACCAGGACGTAGGACGGATTGGTTACGCCCAGAGACAAAGGGCCTCCGCTTTGTCCTCCTGCTGGACCTTGGGCGAGGCAGCGTGACGCAGCGAAAAATAGCGCCAGGGCTAAACTGAGGAGGGCGTGCGTGCGAGTCATGTGAGCGACGGGGCAGAGCAGTGTGAATGCCGGAAATAAGCCTTGGCGACTGCGGATGCTACCTAGTGCAACTGGCTTCGATCTTGGTGCACCCATTCTTTTGCGGATTGATGGGGGTGCGTGAGGTGCGAGCGTATATGTGCAGAAAAAAAAACACCCGCTGGTGTGGCGGGTGTTCTTGTTTGCGAAGAAGGTAGCTTTTAGGCCGCCATCTGAGCGGCTTTCGCGCTACGGAAGCGACGGAAACCGATGATGCCGAAGAGAGCGGCTACACCAGCGAGGGCGTAGGTCGAGGGCTCGGGCACCGGGTTGAAGGCGGGAACCGGGGGCGTGATGTTCATCACGAGGTACAGGTCAGGGATGGACAGCGTCTGAGCCTGTGACAGGGAGACGTCATACGTGCTGGTCCAAGAGAAGGCCATCGGCGTCACACCGGTCGGGGCCGTGTAGGACGTCGACGTCCCGATATACATGTCGGTGAGACTGCTGGTCGGCGTGAACTCGTGGGCGAAGCTGAAGCCGTACGTATAAACGATGTCGTTATACGTGAACTGGGCCGTCGTGGGACCCGTGGCGACAAGCGTCAGCGTCCGCATGTTGCCAGTACCGGTCAGCGAGTAACTGAAATTAAAGCCCTGGATGACGCTGTCCGGGACGACTGTGCCCGTGGCTGCGATGAAATCCATGGCCAAATTAAAGGGGGACGCGATGGTGGGTGTGGCAACTCCGCTGCCACCACCCGACGTGAAGGTCGTGGTGGTGCGTTGGATCGTCATGTCGAACGAACCCAGATAAAGGGACGATCCGACAATCTCAGGGGATGCGGCACCAAATTGGACCGTGTTGCCGGAGAGAGACGTGAGCTTGAGAGTCTGGCTGTCGGGTGTCGGGGCGGTATAAACCGACGAGCCTGTATCGATGAACAGTTGGGCATGCACCGCAGTGGTCGCGAGTGCGACACTGGCGGCCATGGAGAGGACCTTCATTATTGTTTTCATGTGGTGTAGGGCTGACGTACTGAGCCTGTGCGGGTGATGGACTGAGGGATGGTTAGTTGACGTTTCACCCGAACGAGACTGTGCGGGCGGAAAAGTTTTATAGCGTTTTTAATCGAGCACCTGTCATGCCAAAGTGCTTTATTTGGCAGGGGTTGCGGCGAATGGCTGCGGGGTGGTTTGTGTTGCCGTTTTGCTTTTGGACTCCGCCTGATTCGACAATGGATTGCTCTTCTCGAGCACCCGAAGCTCGGCGGCTTTGGCTACGGAAAGGAATTCATATACGGCGTGCAGCCGCGCGAAGTAATAGCCGCGCGAGCCGTCGAGGAAGCCACGCTGGAAAATATAAACGTAGATAAATCGCAATAGAGGCCGGCAAGGGAGCGCCCGGGCGATCGATTTCACTCTGCGGCGCAGGCTGACGGCGCCGTGTTGTAATTGCGTGGAATTTGCGGCAAGGCCGTTCTCTACCGCCAATCGCGCTTCCCAGTTGGAGTAGCGGTTGTGCTTCTCGACGAAAACATCGATGGTTGGGAAGGCGTAGTGATCCATCTCGCTGCGGAGGCGGGCGGTGGAGCCTTGGACGATGATGTGTTCGTGGACTTCGTTGTCGCCACTGGCGGTGGCACCTTGCGTAAGCCGTTCGTAGCGACCGAGACGGTGTTTAAAAAGCCGGAGATTCCAATTGGGATAGTACGAGTGACGCAGCCAGGCGCCCATGAACATGAAGCGGCGGTTTATCCAATAGCCTGCATGACCGTTTCCATCGGTGGCGATGACCGAGGCGAATTCCGCCTCCGAAGACGGTGGCATTACTTCGTCCGCATCGAGGATGAAGACCCATTCGTGGCGAAACGCGATGTTCTCCAAGGCCCAATTCTTCTTCTTGGGCCAAAAGCCGTTGAAATCGAATTGCACGACCTCGGCCCCATGCTGTTGCGCGATCTCGATCGAGCCATCGGTGCTGTGGGAGTCGACGACGACGATCTGATCCGCCCACGCGACCGCTGCGAGGCACCGTGGAAGGTTTTTCGCCTCGTTCTTGATCGGGATGAGGATGGTGACCGGCACTTTCATGCTTGAGCCGAGCGGCGTTGGTGAAGAGTGCGGGATAACATCAAGGCTCCCAAAGCAGCCACCGCGCCTAATCCGATGGTCGAGGGCTCCGGGATGGGTTCCAAGGGGCCGGTGAAATAGGCGTAGTCGTGGATCTGCCGCGATCCACCATTCCACTGGAGGCTTTCTGCAATCAACTGGCCATCCAAGTCGGTTGCATTCCAGATCACCTGGCTGTTGGGCGCGAGGATCGAGCCGTGGAAAGAGGTCGCAGCCGAGCTGATGGTCAGCGTGGAGACGTTGCTGAAATTCCAAAGCACCTGATCGTACGTAGTGGCGTCGAGGCCCATGGTTTGGGCGTTGAAGGTGAGGGCGCCACCGTTGCCGATGTAGTTTACGACGATCCTAGTGTCTCCGTTCGAGACGTTGTTATATTGCACCTGCCGGTTCGAATCGCCGAAGAAGGGGGCCAGGCTTGCGGCGGTGAACGTGAAATAATTCGTGATGCCCGATATCGCCGTCAGGCTAAGCTGTTTGCCCTCTTGGGCGAAGGTGGGCGTACCCGGCGTGGTGAGAAACGAGGTCGAACGCTCCTGAAAGCCGGCGAAGATGGCGCTGAAGTCGCCCTCGAGCGGATCGTTGGTGAGCGCGGTGCCGGGATTTTGGAGATTGGAACCTGCGCCGCGATCCGCCGGGTTGTGGAAGTAGTAGCTTTTGTTGAAGAGACCAATCTGGTTTCCCGTATCGACATTGCCTTCCACGATGAGGGCGGGGGCGGCACTGACGAGATCCCGGCCGAAGTCGATGGGCTGGCTGGCGGTCAAATTGCCGCCAACGATCATTCCTGGATGCACATGCGCACCCCCGATACTGGCATCGTCGCGCACGATGATGCCGTAGTCGCCGATATCCAGCTGGCCAAAAACGGCGGAAGCCGAAAGAAAAAGCAAGGTGGCGCCGCGGGAAAACCTGCGGGAGAGCGGGCGCGCGGTGGCGACAGAAACTGTGGGCTGACCAGTCATCTAGCTTTTCAGTTCGGCGACCTTCGCCGTGACTTTCCGGACCAGTTCCAGTTCCTCCGGCAGGGCCGGGGCTTCGTCGAACCCGCTCACTTGCTGTTGGGCCTCAGGAAGATTGCCGTTATCCAGTGCGACGAGCGCGCGGATCAAGCTGGATTGCAGGAGCGAGAGCAGGGCGGGCTGCGTTTCTTTCAGGACAGCATCGGCTTCGGGGAAGCGCTGCTGGCGCCAGAGCGAAAAAGCGTAGACGAAACGGCGTTCGGCATTACGCGGATCGGCGTCGAAGGCATTTTTGGCCATCACGGTCGCCTGGGACAAATCGACGTTGGAAAGGAGCGCGTAGTAGGCGTAGGCCACGCTTTCAGGGGAGTTGCGCGAGTTTTCGATCCACGGCCGGAGGACCCGCACGAGTTCGGGCGTGCGCTTCGCCTGGCGGTAGAACGCCATCAGCTCGTTGAGGCGCGCCGAATCGCCCGGTGCGAACGCGTGCAAGACATTCAACGCTTCGATGCGCTCGGTGGTCCACGACCACTTGGAGGCGAGATCGCAAAGACTCTGCAGCGCGATGGCATTGCGGGGAGCGATGGAGAGCGCGTGCTGCCAGGAGTCGCGAGCGGCGCCCGCTTGATCGCGGCGCTGGGTATACGAGAGCAAGGCGAGCCGGATGAAATCGCGTTCCCGCCACTGGCCTTCGCGGAGGATATCCGAAAGGGCTTTGAGATCCTTCGCAGCGAAAAGGGAGTCGGCGAGTTGCATCTCCACGGAGGGATTGGCGGAGAGCGTGGCAGGGAGGAGGACGAGGAATCCGGCCCGATTGAATCCTGCGGTGCCAGTATCCTGGATCGAGCGGAGCCGCTGGACGTTATCTTTCGATCGCTGATTCTTTGCGATCTCCGAAAGGGCGGTGTTGGAAAGGCGTTTCTCCTCCGGCAGGAGCCCTCTGGCCACGATTTTTTCGAGCGCAGCGCTGGCCTCCTCGTGTTTGCCATTGCCGGCGAGGAAAAGAGCCCGAAGGGCGGTGCGCTCAGGTGTGGCGAGCGCCGATGTACGCAGGGAGTCGAGGATCGTGAGTGCTTCCACTTCCTTCCCTTGCTTGTAGAGAGAGAGGGCGAGGGTCGTTTTGTAGTACGGATTTTCCGGCTCCGCTTCGACGACTTCCTTCGCGATCAATCCGGCGCGCGAGACGTTGGCGTCCAAGAGCAGGCTCGTGTAGGCAAAGTTGTTTTTTGCGACGCGGTCATTCGGATCCATGTCGACGATACGCGCAAAGAGCCGATTCAAGTTCGCGGTGTTGCCTTGCTGGCGCTCCCAGAGCAGCAGCATCTGCCTGATATCCTTGTTCTCAGGCATCATGCTGAACAAGCGCCAGAGCACGTCAAAGCGCTCGCGCTGCCAGCCCCAGCGTTCGACGCGGGTGTAGAGATCGAGCGTTTCACGAACATTGTCGCCGGCATCGAGCACTGCGCCTTTCCACGCCTCGTCGAAGGCAGAGACAGAGCCGTCGACTTTGTAGGTGTAGGCCAGGAAGGCCCGACGAACATACTCCAGATTCGTCCACGAGCCTTCGGTAACGAGACTGCGCAATTCGCTCCAGCGCTTGAGCGCAAAAATCGCTTCCGCCACGGACAACTTCACTATCTCCGACGCTCTTACCTCGTCCGTCAGAGTCCGGTACCACTTCGGTACGTCCTCGTTCATCCCGATGGTGGACATCAAGCGCATAACGGATGAAACTTCACTGGCCTTCGTGGCGGTTTCCCGCTGCAAGGCGGCGAGATCCTCGGCCAGCTTCGCCGGCGTGGCCAGATGGCTGGCGTGGACCAGCAGCAGCCTTTCGTGAATCGGCAGATTGGGCACGAGCCGAAGGCGATTTGCCAGCTCCGCGGTCTCGACAATGACCTCGCCGCGCACGCTGTCGGCGAGGAGCATGGAGAGGGCGCGCAAGCGGCTTTCGGGATTGTCGGCGAGGGAACGGATGCGTCCGCGGAGCGCCAGATTCTTTCTCTCGGTGTCTTCCGCGATTTCGATCGCGGCGAGATCCAACTCGGCCTTCTTGTCGGTGGGACGCAGCTCAAGCAGGCTGAGCAGGTGATACTTGCTCTCGGTGCGGCGCTCCAGGCGGCTGTAGACCTGAGCAGCCATCTCGTGGAAATCCGGATCGTTCGCGGCCGAGCCGCCCGCCTTCTTGATGCCCTGAACCGCCATGCCGTCCTGCTTAAACAGAATGGCGAGGCGGATATACTCCATCTGGTTTTCCTTGGAAGGAGAGAGACGGCAAAGGCTATCCTGATAGAAAATCGCTTCGGGTCGATTGAGCTTTTTGGCGGCCAGTGCGGCGATGCGCCAGGCTTCCACATTATCGGCCGCGCCCTGCAGGTTCTTACGCGTCATCAGCAGCGCGTTGAGCCAGTCTTCCTGACGGAGAAAATCGCGCGCGGACTCGTTGAGCTTGGCCGAGCGCCAGGCTTTAACCCGGGGCCGCACGACGTGCTTGAGCGGATAGTAGCTGACGCCGCCGAGGATGCCGAGGGCGACAAGAACAAGCAGCCACCGGCGCTGCAGAATAAAACGGAGGAGCTTCATGTCGCTGAATTAATCGTGCTCCGCGCGGCTGCGCGAGCTGGAGAGGGCTGCGGTGGCGACCGGTTCACGGGTGGCGGGCCCGCGCTTGATCATGGCGGAGAGGGCGCCTTCGACGGCTTCCCGGGCTTCCGTCGGCGAGAAACTGCCGCGCAAGGCGAGACCGAGCACGCGCTGGCCGAGATTGCGTTCGCCGCGCAGCACGGAGGAGATGCGCTCGGTCGAGTTCACTTGATAGTAGCTGAAGGTAAAATTCTCCTCGAGCGGGCGATCTTCCATGATCGCGTGGAATACATACACATCGCTCCGTCCGTCTTCCCGGAAAATGTAAGTGCGGAAGGGGATGCGGATGCCCTGCACGACGCAGTCCCACTGGCCGGACTCGGAGTAGAGCTCAAGCCCGGTCGCCGGCAGACAAACGGTGGGGTAGTGCGACATCGCGAGATACTTCGAGACGCGGCCGGGTTTCCATTGGAGGTGATATGCCTGCCAGCGATAGCCGGTGCCGTCCGTCCATGAGACGGTCTCGCCGCTGTCGAATTTCAAGAGAGCGAGGGAGCGCTCGTGAAAGGGAAACTCGCGAAAGTTCTTCGCGGCGCGGGGCCAGGCGATGTTCCACTCCTGGGCCGCGGGCATCTTCTCCTCGTGGGAGGCATACCAGCGCTGCGTGAGAAATTCCGCGGTCAGGAGGGCTGCGACGGCGAGCGCGGCAAAGGTGGCGATGAAAGGAGCGCGCACGAGCTCGGGTGCGCTCTGCTTCTCGACGCCGGCGGCTGCCGGGCGCTTGCGCCGCAGCAGCTCGCTGCTCAGCCAGACAACGACCAAGGTTCCGATCATGCCGACATTACCGACCAAGTCGTGATAGCGATCGAGAGCGTCGCGGGTGCTCAGATAGGCCAGAACGAGCGTGCGGGCCATGTTGAGCAGGAACGCAGAGCCGAGAGCGAGCGCGAGGAGGGCAACGCGGCGGCCGACCGTGAAGCGCTGGAACTCACCGAGGAAGAGCCCCATCATGAACGCCGTTTGGAGCGAGCGGATGCCGCTGCAGGCTTCCTCGACGTTGACGAAGCTTTGGGCGATCTGGATGAGATTGCCTTGGGCGAGCGCAGGCATGCCGAAGATCGTGAGGATCTCCGCGCAGATCTCGGCGTTGACCCGCATCAGGTTCTGCACGAGCGCAGTTTCAAACCAGATGGGCCAGGGGAGCGCTGTGTAGCAGAACAGAATCGGAAACGCGAAATGCCGCACGTAACGCAGCCCACCGATCGACCACGCTGCAAGCGCGGTGAGCAGCGCCGCGATCCCCATCATGCTCCAATTGATTTTTACCCAGTCCGGGTTCGCCTCTTGGATGACGCGGACGGGAAGGTAGGCGACGACGAGCAGGCCGGCGATAGCGATGACGGCCCATGCCGCAGGCGGGTAGTCAGGACGCGGCCGGTTATTCCAGCGTTCCCAACCGAGATAGAGCGCAAGGAAGGGAACGGCCCAGCCGTAGGAGTAGACCACGTTTACCACCCATTCCGTGTGGATGTGGTAGAAAACGAGCCCCCAAACGCCCGCAAGAAAGACCGCAGAGGCGATCCATGCGGCCTTGGTGGCATTGCGCGGGCGGTGATTGCTTTCGCGTCCGAGGGGGCGCGAAGAGGGGAGCGGTGCTGCCGGACTTTTCATTCCGGGATCGTGCCGGCAGCCCCGCGGGACCACGAATAGTTCAGGGCCGCCGTGGCCGTATGCTGAGAGATGTCGGAGAGGCGGACTGTCGACGCCGCCTCGCGGTAAACGTAGCTCACCCTGGTGCTCCACCGACCACGCGTTCCGAGAGCCGTGGTGGCGCTGACGGTAGCAAGAAGGGCCTCCGTCTTGCGCAGGTCACCACGAATGGTGGTCCACTCGTAACCGATACCCCCGGTGAGCTGCGTGGCCTTCGTCAGGTTTTCTTCCCAGTTGCCGGTGACTTGGGTATTTTCAGAGGAAAGATTCGTGACGGTGAGATCACGGACGCGACTGGCCAAGAGGCGCAACCGGGTGGTCCGTCGCGCCTGCCAGCCGAGTGACATGGAACCGGTCATCTGAGCACCGCCATTGTCGTTAAGACCCACCTTCGGGGCGGCGCCGTACTGGAGCGTAATATTGGAGGTCAGCTTCGGAAATTTCCTCGGCGGCAGAAACGGACCGGTCAGGGAGGCAGAGAGATTGGTATCGCTACGATCGAGCGGTCCAGCGACCTGCTCGCCCGCTGAGCGCGAGAGATCGCGACGACTGACACCTACGCGAGCGGTTGCGAGGTCGGAAAGGAATAGCCGGGCTATGCCCACGTCGTAGAAAGCGGCGGTTTGGTCGATCCTTCTGCTGATCGGATCGCTCGTCGCGCGGGTCGCCACCGTATAGGTGTAGCTGCTTAAAGCTGAAAGCTGTGTGCGCCGGGTGACCAGAAACCGCAGGTCAACATTGGCGCTGGCGGAATCCTGGCCTGCGTAGTCGTTGGTATCGGTGACGGAGTACATGGCGTCCGCCGCGAGCGATACCCGTGCTCCCAGCATCGTCTGAACGTCTCCAGCAACCGAGCCGGTCTTGGAGGAAAGGCGCCTGTTTACGTCCTCATTGACTGCGTTGCTTTCCAGATAGTTGAGCGAAACCCCGGCGGTGGTGTAAGCGAAAGCGCCCTTCTTGAGTTTAAGGGTGGCCGACCCCGAAACGTTTTGATGGTCGCCGCCTATCCCTTCCACCGCATGGTCGGCATCCACCCCAAGTTCCGCACTGCCCGTGAAGCGCGCGCCACCGATGCGCTCGTAGCGAAAACGAGGCGAGACCCGGATGAGATAGCTCTCCTCGCCACCCCGGCGGCCCTCGGCATTGCTTTCATAGACACCGGCCACAGAAGTGGAAAAGGTGTATCTGTTGGCGTCGCCCACCAGCGTTTGCGCGGAGGCCGCAGCGATGGAGAGAGCGGCCAAGGCTGCTAGACGGCCTGCGCCGAAACCCTTGGTGGCAACGAAAGACGCGCATCGCAGTGCGATACGGGACTCCTGTCTCGAAGATGAAAATACGACGCGCATCACAAACCTTCAGTACGCGGAGCGCGGCGGCAGGAAGATCTGCCGGATCGTGCTAAACATGATCTTGATATCCAGCAGGAGGGACCATTTCGCGATATAATGCATGTCGTAGCGCACGCGCCGAGCGAGGATCTCGGGGCGGGCCACTTCGCCGCGATAGCCTTTGGCTTGGGCGAGGCCGGTGATGCCGGGCTTCACGAAGTGCCGCTTGCGGTAGTAGCCGATCACCTGGGCAAACGCTTCGTCGTGCTCAAGCAGGTGCGGACGCGGGCCGCTGACGCTCATCTCACCGCGGAGCACATTGAGGAACTGGGGCAGCTCGTCCAAGCTCGTCCGGCGCAGGAAGCGGCCGAAAGCATAGATGCGATCGTCGCCGCGACGCGCCTGCTGGGCCACCCGGCTGCCGTCGTTGAGGTGCATCGTGCGAATCTTGAAGATCAGGAAGCGGCGGCGATCGATGCCGGAGCGGAGCTGGCAATAAAGGATCGGGCCACGCGATTGGAAGCGCTGGAAGATGGCGGTCACCAGCAGCACGGGCGGCAGAACAAACAGCACGACGGGCACGGCCACTGCGATGTCGCAGAGACGCTTCACCACGCGGTTCAGCGGGCTTTGGAGCGGCTCAGGCGTGACCGTGGCAAAGGCATACTGGCCATCGTGTTCAAACGCTGCGGTGGGCGACGGGAGCAGGGCGCTGATGTGGATGAAGGAGCGGACGCGGCAGCCGTGACGCTCGCATTGCTCGACCATCTTGCGACTGCGGGGGCCTTGGAATTCCGCCTGGTCGATGAAGACCTGGTCCAGAATCTCCTTGCCGACGAGTTCGCTCAGCTGGGAAGGTGCGCCGAGATAGGGGATCGGGAAATCGCCCTTCGCGGGCTGTTCGGCGATGTAGCCGACGACGGTATCGAGACCGAGCTCGGCATACCGGGTCAGCCAGCCGCGCAGACGGAGTGCATCCTCGGCGTTGGCGACGATGGCCGTGCGGCGCTGCGTGGGCGTCGCGAAGATCCGGCCGAGAAGGCGCGGCAGAAACATATTCGCCGAAAACAGGATGACGCCGACAAACCCGATGAAGCAGGTGAGGAAGATGCGTGAGACGCCCACATCCTTCGTTACGAAGGCGATCGCGAACATCACCAGCATCAGGCGCATCAACTGATGGCCCGTCAGACGGAGGCAGTCGCGCAGCGAGAGGTTTGCATAGCTGCGGGCGGTGCCCCGGAGGTGCCGGTGGAACCACATCGAGGCCATGACCACGCCGAAGAAATAGAGCGTGAAGTTTGCGTCGGCGTTCAAAACCACCACTTCAGTGGCGCGGAAGAAAACGACGCTGGCGATGAAGGCGCCGCTGCTCAGCAACGCGAGCGTGAAGCTGTGCAGGCAAAGAAAACCCTGTACCCGATGGCGGATCATGTGAGGACGGTCTCCAATGCGTGATTTTTCGAGAGCGAGTCCGTCGCACGCGCGATGGACTGCCGGCGACGGCGCTGTACGCCGACAACCAGGAGAAGCGCCACCACACCCGCTGCGGTGAAGTGCGCGGGTTCCGGCACGGGGCTGATCCAGCCGGCGAGATCCGAACTGGCCTGAAGACCCTCGGACGGGTGATTATAGCTTCCGTCGATCAGGAAGCGGAGATTACTTATATTGCCGAGGCTGCTGCCTGAATTGGCACTGACCCAGTTGAGCATGCCTTGGGCGGCTTCGATCGTATTGGAGGATAGCGCGGGATTGGCCTGACCGGTCTCCGCCCACAGGGCGCCGTTGGAGAGCGACAGCGGGTTGCTGCTGAGCTCGTTGCCAATTTCCCACACGGCAAGCTGAAGGGCCGAAGCGTAGTCGAGCAGGCCGTTGTTGCTGACGTTGCCCGGATTGTACTGAGTAAAGAGGTTGGCCAGCATCTGCTGCCGGGCCAGCGTCAAGCCGGGGGCATCGGGTGTCCACTTGTCGAAGTCGGCCGGGTTGGTGCCGAGGAAGTCCAGCACGCCATTGAGGTGCTGCGGGGCGCTGTTCGTGTGGAAGAGGCCCTGGAGCGGATCCAGGCAGAACCACATGATCGCGGAGGAGTAGGGCTGCACATCGAAGATATCGAAGGGCGAGGGCCTCAGGCGACGGGTCGTATCGCCGAGTGTTACGAAGACATCTGACATCAGAGGCGAGACCTGCTGCACGTTTGCAACCGGGATCTCGATCTGGCCATGAACGGTCCCCGGCAAGCCGGCACCGATCGTCAGCAGCAACGCGGACAGAGTTTTTTTATACTCGGCCCAGGCACTGCGACTAAGCTGGAAGAAATTCGCCACGTGGCCAAGACCAAGCAGACGGTATGCCGCCGCCTCAATAGCTGTAAATTGGCGGTAAATTACGTAGAGCCCTAGGAGTGCATTCACAGATGCAAACGTAAGGCGAGTCATAACGCCATGAAATGGCCTGCGTTGATGTATGTCACTGTATATGCGTTAGCCGATACAATGACTATATAGGCGGACACACTATATAGCACTAATGCCCATGGCATGAATCGTGCGTAGGGTATTTCATCCGTTTTCCGGTCTCATCGTACTTCCCAGCGTACGAGCATCCCCTGCGTTCGTTATTGGCTGCAGGGGAGGTGAGTTTGGAGGACGGGCTTTCTTTTTTTTCTAAAACGCATCTAAGCCATGAATAGCTGGCACTATCGTCAAATCCTTATCGGCCTGGATCGCGCACTCTTTATATATTTCGAGTCGGGAAATGAATTTTCTGACGAAGAGCGCCGGCTGCATTCGTATATTTCCCTCCTGCGGGAGGAAGTGATCAAGCTTGCGGCCCGCTCCGAGTCCGAGGAGTCGGCGGCTGGCGTTCAGAGTGGGGAAGCCCTTGGTGCCACGCTGCAGGCGGAGCTGGCGGATCATAATGCCCGGGCGAATCTGTCGCTGCGGGATGTCGGGGTAGGCATGGGTGCGGAACGCGCCAGCCCTGCCGGCGCGTTTGCGACGGGCCGCTGAGCACCCTCGCCATTCCTGCCCGATTCCACCCAACCCCATGAACGTGCGTCATACCGTGAATATGAAGGATGCTCGCGAGGTGGAGGCCTTCGTTGTGACGGTGTTGGAGGGCATGTTTCCCGGCGCGGTCTGGGCACGGCTGCACCGGGTCTTTGCGGACGTGGACGGCATGTTCAAGGGGCTGAATCCCGAGTTTCACGCGATCGATGTCGAGTATCACGATTTCGAGCACACGCTCCGGGCGACGGCCTGCCTGGCGCTCCTCCTCGAGGGTCGCAATCAGGCCGGCGATGAGCCCGTGCTGGATGCGCCAGAGTGCGAACTGGCGCTGGTGAGCGCGCTGCTGCACGACACGGGTTATCTCAAATCAGCCCTCGATCACGAGGGCACCGGCGGGAAGTTCACCTATTGCCACGTGCTGCGCAGTTGTGCGTTTGCCGCGTCGTACCTGCCGCAAATTGGCATTATCGAGCACGAGATCGAGACCGTGCTGGCCGCGATCAACTGCACCGGCCCGGCGAGCGAGATGAGCCGGCTCAATTTCCGCCGCTCGGTGGATCGGATTATCGGCGCTGCACTCGGAACGGCCGACTACGTGAGCCAGATGGCGGCGCCGGATTATCCGGACGACCTACCGGAGCTGTTTCGCGAGTTTCGGGAGTCCGACGAATTCAGCGGAGTGCCGAAGGATCGCAGGGTTTTTCAGAGCGCCGAGGGCCTCATCGCCGCCACGCCGGAGTTCTGGCGCGGCTATGTGCTGCCGCTCCTCGAGAAGGAGCATGCCGGCATGTACCGGTTCCTCTCCCGTCCCGCGCCGGACGGAGAAAACGACTACCTTACCGCAATCGAACAGAACATAGCCGAAATTCAAAATCGGATAGCTCTCGCGCCAGCCTGCAACGGTGGCGAAAGGCACACTTGAGACCGCAACCCCCCGTTATAAATTCAGCGGCAGACGATCAGCAAAACGCGAAGTTCCGGCGGAGCTCCCGGTGGACGGCCGCCAGTGCGTGCCTGCTCGCCGTAATCTCGGCTGTCCCCGCCTGGGCGGCCGACGAATTCCCGGTGCTGTGGCGCAATACGGGCACCGATTTTGCAACTGGTTCTAATTGGCGGGATGGATTCGCGCCATTTAATAACATCTACATCGATGTGGCCTCGATGGGTACGCCCGGCGTGGTTGCGTTCCAGCCAAATGTAAATGGCACCTACAGCGTACGCGGAGTGGATTTCCTATCGGGCGCCGGTGCGTTTGTCTTTAGCGGCACCAACAGCGGCAAGCTCATTGTCGGTGCGAGCGGCGTGGTAAATAATTCGGCCAGCCTGCAAACCTTCGGCAGCTCGATTACCCTCGGTTTGGGGGCTGCCGCCAGCTTTCAGGTCAATGCAGCGGGCGGCATGACGATCGACGGTGCGGTGACGGCCGGCAGCCACGCGCTCACCTTGCGCGGGAATGGCGCGGGCATCGGTCAGATCCTTGGCCCCATCAGTGGCACGGGCGGGCTCATCAAGGACGGTGCTTCGACTTGGATCCTTTCCGGCACCAACACCTACTCCGGCGGCACCACGGTGAAGGCCGGTCTGTTGCGCGTGACGACGGCGCAGGCGCTCGGTGCCGCGGGCTTGACGATTCTTCGCGGCGGCACGCTGGAGTTTGCCGCGGCGGTGCCCACGGATTTCAGCCTGCAGGCAATCCAGGTGCAGACTTCGTCGACGATCCAGAGTGGCGCGTTGTTCTCCGGAGGTTCCGCCATGCACTCGATGGGCAGCATGAAGATCGGCGACGCGACGCTCACGGTGGCGCCCGGGATAAATTCCGGCGGCTCCGCGAGTATCTCGACGAGCTCTGTTACGCTCGAGGGCAATGCCACGCTGCAGGTGCAGGCGGGTGCGAGCGCGACCTTTGGCTCGGTCAGCGAGACGGGCGGCAGTCGGAATTTCACCAAAACCGGAGCCGGCGCGCTGATTTTCAGCGGCACCAGCAGCCTGACGGGTATTCTCCAGCTCAACGCCGGCTCGCTGAGCGTCCTCAACACCGGAACGTTGGGCTCGAGCAGTCTGCGCCTGGTGGTTAACGGCGGCTCGCTCTCGCTCGCGAATGCCTCGCAAACGATCGGTTCGCTTTCCGGTACGGGCGGCTCCATCAATCTTTCGGGCCATTCGCTTACGATAGCGCAGAGCGGCAGCACGTCGTTCAGCGGCAGTTTCAGCGGGTCGGGCAGCATGGTTTTCTCCGGTGGCGGCTCAGTCACCCTCTCGGGTGGCGGCAGCGTCGCGGGTGGCCTGCAGATCTCGGCCGCAAGCAGCGTCCGCCTCGGTGCCAACAATGGCATTCCGAACTATTCGCAAATAACATTCAATAGCGGAACGTTCGCCGGCAATGGCTTCTCCTACACGACCGCAGCGGGCGTCCAGGTACTGCCGGGCGGTGGCACCTTCGATTTCGGCACGGGTGCGGGCTCCAGCCTCGCTTTCGGCGACAGTAGCAGTCTCCCGTGGAACGGTTCGCTGAAGCTGGTAAACTTCACCCCGGGTGTGGATTCGCTACGCTTTGGCAATAACGCAGCGGGCTTAACGCCAACGCAACTCGCTTTGATTGAGTTCACCGGCTCGGGTGCGGTCGCTACGATCGATGCCAATGGCTACGTAACGGCCTCCGCTATTCCGGAGCCGGCGGATTTCGCGATGGCCTTCGGTGGCCTCGCCCTGGTGGTCGCCCTCCGTCGTCGCTGGGCCAAGGCGCGCGCATAAGGCGCGCGGGAGCGAGCAGCGCGCAGAAGAGCGCGCTGTCCGGTGGTGGCGTGCCTGTACGTTGGCGGGTGAAGCTACGTAGTTACCCTGAGAGTTAATCGGGCTGGCAAATCGGCGGCTTACCAGTTGGAGTGCGTAAACGCTAACGCATGGCCGAAGTCATTCTCATCGTCGCAATCGCTTTGCTGGTACTTGGTGCCAGCGTGACGCTATATGCGATGATGTCGGCGCGTGAGGGCTATGAGGATGAAACCGGCTTCAATATCACGGAGCCGGAATCGCGTAAGGTGAAATCGGATACAGCGCCGGCGCATTTGCAAAACGATCACCTGGTATAGGGCGATCATGGACGGAGCGGTGGGTGCCGTGGCATCCCGTGTGCTTAGATATAGGCTGGAGCATCCGCTTTTCCACGCCATCTGGGCGAATCAGGCTGCAGAGCTTGATAGTTGTCGGAGGAGCAGGATCTCCAGCAATCGTAATTCACCGTGCTTTCCTCCGCCTCCCATTTCCCGTCTGAGACCATCCTCGGCATCAAGTTTTACTCCGGGTCGGTGGATGATGCCGTGGGCGCAGCGCTCAATGGCGCTTTGGTGATGGCTCCTTCCGGTCCTGGCTTGGCCGTGGATTTGGTTTCTGCCGATAGTTATCGAACAGCACTGCAAAATGCCGACATTAATTTGACCGACAGCGGTTGCATGCTGCTGCTCTGGCGACTGCGCACGCTTCGCACCCTGCCGCGCATTTCGGGACTGAAATATCTCCAGGAGCTCCTGCGCACTCCGGAGCTTCGCGATCCGCAGTCGATTTTGTGGGTGATGCCCGATGCGGTCGAACGCGATCGCACGCTCGCCTTTTTGAAGCGTGAGGGATTTTCCACGACCGCGGAGGCGTGCTATATAGCACCCCACTACGCGGCTCAAGGATCGCTGCAGGATCTGGCGCTGAACCGCCAGATCGTGGAGCAAAATCCGCGCGTCGTGGTGCTGTGCGTCGGCGGCGGAGTCCAGGAGCGGCTCGGTCTCGGCCTGCGGGAGGCTTTCGGCGCCCGCTGCCCCGGCATCGTCTGCACCGGCGCGGCCATCGCATTTCTCTCCGGCGGCCAGGCGCACATTCCTGACTGGGCCGATCGCATGAGCCTCGGCTGGGCCTTCCGGATCGCCTCCGCGCCGAACAAGTTTCTGCCGCGGTATCTCCGGGCGTTGTATCTCTTTTGCATCCTTTTCCGCTATGGGCGGAAAATGCCCCCGCTGCGCGGGGAGCGTCAGCTCGCCGTGCCTGCGGCTTAAGGCCGAGGCCGAGTACGGGTTCGCGCCGCTAACTTGCGGCGTAGAATTGCCTATATAGGATCACCTCGAGCGAGGTCCATGCGAATATAGGGACGGTATCTGCAGCCCTGCTATTACTGCTACGCACGCGTGCGAGCGGGGAGGGCGAGGTGTTCTCGCCAGGTGTCCTGGCCGTGCTGCGGCATGATCGCGTTTCTGCCGAACCGCGCTACGGGCTGGAATGCGACGGGTAGTACCAATCGCCCTTTGCCTTTGGACGCTAGGTAGACCGCCGCTACCTTTCTAAAGCCCAAAACCTAAGGGCCATTGGTATAAGTCTGCTTCCAGTCGGTGCGCTGGGGACTACCTGCTATCTTGAGCCGACGATCTGGGGGCTACTTGGAACCGTTCTGGGATCCGCTAGAGCCGTCGATCGGCTCTGGGCGATGCGCTAGCTGCTTCGATTTGCAATTACGCGCAGGCGCCAGTCTCAATCAAACTGCAGTCTCCACGATCGACGCCGGGTTATGCCCGGCCGTCAAATCAGGCTGCGACCTGCTTCTGCTGGCGCCGGCGCCAGAGGATGCCGAAGACCATCAGCGCAGAGGCGCCGATCGCGTAGTGCGAGGACTCGGGAATCGGGGGGAAGAAACCGACGAGATCCTGGGCTTGGAGGATGTCAGGATCTTGGGCTGTGAAGGGGTCGTCGCCCGTGGCCGAGACATTGATGAGATACGAGAGTCGCGAAGTATTACCTGAGCTGGCGGCGAGGGCCACATTGTTCAGCATGATTTGGGCTTGGGCGAGAATCGCAGTTGCACCCGCATTGGTGACAGGGGGTGTGATAGAGGAGAAAACGCCGCCTGCGAGGTTGAACGAGCCCGAGGTCTCGTTGGCTATTTCCCACACGGCGAGTTGGATCGCGGCGAGGGTGTTTGCATTGGTGGTGTACGGCGAGTTTTGGGTGAAAAGGGTCGCCAGATAGTCCGCCCGGACTGCCGCCGCGGCTGCGCCGATCGTGTTCGTGCCAGGGGCCGTTGCATCGATGAAATCCGCGAACGCGGTGCTGGTGTAGGTGTAAGTGAAGTCGCTGTAGGCCAGGTGGCCACTATGGTACATCGGCTTCAGCGGAGCTAGGCAGAACCAGTGCATGCTGCCCTCAAACGGCTGATGATCGATTTGAAACGGCGCGGCGGTGACCTCGGTCTTGGTCGTACCGTGCAGCGTGAGGTTGAACTCGAACGTATCGCCCGTTGCGGCGGGATCGACCGAGACCTCGCTCACTTGGAAATTGATCTGGGCGGCGAGAGGAGAGGCCAGCCCGGCGAGGGTGGCGATAAGAGCGGCGAGGCGGAAAGTGGTGGCAGGCATGGAGAGCGGTCGCAGGTTCGCTGGAATCTGCTGACTGCGTATGAACCTTAGCAGATCGAAGGCCATGTTAACGAGAAATGTGGGCCTACCGTGGTTGTTTCACGGATACAGAGGAGACGGGGAAGTTTGCGGTCCATAGGGAGATGTGGGTTCAAATGTGCATGGATGGCTTTATGGGGGTAGTGGTAAATCCACTCAGTTTCAGAAGCAGTGAGGTACGTACTCGTAGTACAAAAGGGTGGGTAGTGACTAGGGAATCTACCTGATGCGGCACAACGTCTGCTAAATGGGCCGCATGCCCAGTAAAAATAGTGTGAAGCGGGGAGGGATGCAGCCGTCCACCTCCGTTTTTTTCGCACACCACGATTGCGATGCAATGTCTTGGCGCCAGCCGGCTGCCGGACAGGGGGCGCTCTCACTGGGGCAGAACGCAAACGAGCATGGTTATTATAATGATAACACATACTCGGTGCCTGAAGGATCGATTTATATCTAACCGTATATGGGTTAGCCCGCGCTAACCCGGCCACTCACCTCAGCGCTACCTCTCATGAAGTTCCAGCTCCGCCTTACGCCGCGTCTCGCGTTTTTCCACACTCTGCTGCTCTGTCTGTTCAGCGCCTGCATGCTCCAGGCGTCCGTGACGACGCCGCCGACCCTTGTGGTCACCACGCCGACCATCGGCGCTCAATACAACTCAACTGCATGTGGTCCGGCGACGGTCGACATCGCGTTCAATGCCAGCAGCGAGAATCTGGTCACAGCGTTCATCGTGCGCATCGACGAGGTGGCGATTCCTTTCACCGCCCAGGATCTGAACACAATCTCCGCGAGCGGCACCGCCACTGCCACCAACCTGACCCCCGGCCTGCATACGCTGAAGGTCTTCGCCCGCAGCGGAACGGGGATCAACGCTCTTAGCACCGTCACCTTCCTGGTAGCGGAGGTCACACTGCCCCCGACGGCGATCGTCGTCACCACGCCGATCAATGGCTCCTCTTATACTTATGTGGCGGGCGATCCGGCGCTGACGATTCCGTTCAGCTTCACTGCCACGAGCCTCGGCGGCAAAATCAGCGCTGTCACGGCGACACTCGATAACGCTCCGCTTACGATCTCTTCGCTCACCGGGCTGGCCGGGGCGCTCGTCACGGGCTCGGGCTCGTTCTCGATCTCGGAGGAAGGCGATCATGAGATCGAAATCTCCGTGACCGATTGCAGCGGCACCACGGTTGGCGTGGGCACCTTCAAGATCACCGTCGTTCCGCCCCCGCCGCCGGAAGTTAATATCACCACCCCCCCCACCGGCACGCTGATCACGGCGTGCGCGCTGCCCACCGGCGTTCCGCTGCAATTCACCGTGCTGGCGCCCGGACCGAATGCCCGCCCGATCACCGATGTCGACATCGAGCTCGATGGCGTGCCGATCACGAATGCGAGCATCTCGGGCATCGGCACCACGTCCGTCGTCGGTTCCGCCTCCCTGCCCATCACCCTCGTCGGCCTGCATACCGTCTCGGTCAGCGCGACCAATGCCGGCGGCACCACGTCCGATGTCCATACGTTCACCGTTTCGATCGCGCCGCCGCCTGAGGTCATCATCAGCAGCCCCACGAATGGCGCTTCTTTCACCTATCAGGTCGGCGATCCCGCTCTGGTCATCCCCTTCAGCTTCGCCGCGACCTCCAGTGCCGGCATCGTCGATACCCTGACGGCCACGCTCAATGGCCAGCCGCTTGCGTTTACCCTCTCCGGCATCGATACCGCCGCGGCCACGGGTAGCGGCGAGTTCAGATTCACCGCCGGTGGCAGCTATCAGCTCAAGGTCACCGCCACCGATGGTTGCGGCAAGGTCACCGTCGCCGTCACGAATTTCTCGATCACCCTGGTGACGCCGCCGCCGACCACGCCCCCGTGCGTGACGATTATCACGCCGGGCGATTGCTCGACCAGCCAGGCGTGCTTGCCGGCCAATGTCGCTTTCAGGTTTACCGCGACTTCCGACGGCCCGATCACCTCTGTCTCCGCCGAGGTCGATGGCCGTCCGGTCACGCTTACGACCGTCACGGGCCTGGGCACGAACACCGTCACCGCCAGCGGCACGGTGCAGATCACCACGCCCGGCCAGCACACGCTGACCGCCATCGCGCGCAATGCCGGCGGCCAGGCGACGGACGTGAACATGTTCACGATCCGTCCCCCGCGCCCGACGGTTACGATCAGCGCGCCCGTGCCCTGCGGCACGATCACCTTCAAGTGCGATGAGCCGATCCGCGTTCCCCTGCGCTTCGTCGGTGCGACCACCTGCGCCAATATCACGACGCTCGCCGCCAAGGTCGACGGCACGCCGATCACCATCTCGTCCAGCGGCCTGAACACCGGCAGCGCCACGGGCATCGCCGACATGGTCTTCACCGGCCCGGGCTCGCACACCGTCCAGGTGAGCGCCACGGATGCCTACGGCCAAACCGTCACGACGAACACGACCTTCACGATCGCCGTCGTCTCGCCGACCCCCACGATTACGGTCAGCCAGCCCACGGCCAACGCGAGCTTCACGCTCCCCTCGGGTTCGTCGACGATGAACGTCCCGTACTCCTTCAAGACGGTTACCACGAGCGGCTTCGTCGTGAACAGCGTGAGCGTGAAGCTCAACGGCAACACGGTCGCTGCGCCCTCGACCACGGGCCTCGGTTCGATGACTGCGACCAGCACGGGCACACTCACAGGTCTCACCTGTGGCAACTACTCGCTCACGGTTTACGGCACCAGCGCGTGCGTGACTGTCACCAAGACGATCTGCTTCACCATCAAAGCGTCGAAAGTGCCGCCGAAGGTCGTGATCAATACGCCTCCGGTAGGCTCGACCTACTGCCTGCAGCAGTGCGGCCCGGCGCTGAAAATCCCGCTGAGCTTCACCGGTACCGCCAACGAGTCTGGCGCCACCATTACCAAGGTCGTCGTCAAGCTCGACGGCAACCCCGTCACCGTCTCGGCGACGCTGAACCAGAAGACCGTCAACGTGACGGCGAATCTCTCCGTCACCACCGCAGGCACGCACACGATCACGGTCACCGTGACCGATTCCCACGGCGGCACCGCCACCGACACCCGCACGTTTGCGGTCGGAGTCTGCAATCCGAAGAAAGTCTGCGGCTCGATCTTCTTCGATATCGATCGCGACGGCTGCTGGGATGGCGATGAGTTCGGCCTCGCGGGCATCACCGTGAAGCTCCTCAACAGCTCCGGCCAGGTGGTCGCGACCGACGTCACCGATGCCTGCGGCGAGTATTGCTTCCGCGATGTCCTCCCCGGCAACTACACGGTGTGCGCCGTCGGCTACACCGGCATCGATGGCACGACCCCGACCAGCCGCACGATCACCGTTTCGAACAACGATATCTGCGTCGCGAACATCGGCTTCGGGCTGAACTTCACCGCGCTCCGTTCGATGAAGGCGAACGGCTACACGATCGGCTTCTGGAAGAACAATCTCGACAAGGCGATCTGCGGCAAGACGAACGGCATCCAGATCCCGGTCGCCACGCTGAACTCCTACACCTGCAAGATCGACGACTTCGCTCTGTCGCCCTATGACAA
>JAZKEV010000402.1:113454-116024 GCA_040386765.1 Verrucomicrobiota bacterium
GATCCTCAGCTCGACCAGCTCGCAGCCCAAGGATCTCCTCTCGAAGCAGCTGATCGCCGCGGAGTACAATTACATGAACGGCGCCTATATCGGCGGTAACAAGAACCTCACGTTCCTCTTCGTCTGGTGGGGCGAGTACGTGCTGAAGAACTACACGCGCTACTCCAGCACCTACCTCATCTCGACGAAGGATTGGTTCGACGACTATAACAATACCCACGGCGGCGTCATCGGCGGCCCGTAAGCCAATGGAAGAGCGCGGCAGCCACTACTACAACAAGAGCTCGCGCCGGCGGAGTCGCCGGCGCCCTGCCTTCACGGAGGGGCCGAAGGTCGCTTCTGAGAACCAGCCCAACTTCGCCGTCCTGGTGGTCGCGGGGCTGGCTGGCATGGCGGGGGTCTGCGTGTTGTACATGCTGCGCTCGATGTGACGCCAGGTGGCCGTACCCGGCTCAAACCGGGCGGCTTGGTTAGAACTTAAAGGTCCTCTTCGATTGAACTCGAAGGGGACTTTTTGCGTTGGAGGTTGGCGGGAGAGGCAGGCGTCCCCCATCCGCAGTGTGGCCCTCAAAGCGCTGCGGGTCGTCGAAGGCCGCGCGAAGCCTTGCGCTTGGGCGACGATCCGGGCAACCGAAGGGCTGCACGTGAAACGACACCTCAAAGGATTGCTGGAACGCGGCCTTCGTCATGCGGAAAGCGACCGCAATCATCCGATCGAGAAGATCGTGTTGCGGTCCGCTGGATTGACGCGGCAGCCGACGGAGGGGCAGATCGATGAGATCGCCGCCGCCGTGGCCAGCGTGCTGAGCCCATTGCTGGGCGTCGCGATGTCCGGTAACGTGCATGCCCTGCGGAAGGTAACAGAGCTGGCCTCGCACCTCTGCGCCGAAACGACCACCCTGGCGTGCATGCACCAGGAGGCCGCCGACGTCGTCGCGCGCGAGCGCACCACCTGGCCGCTCAACCTCTCGCACGATCCCAAGGAACGGCGTCGCACCTTGCGGCTCGTGACGGGACCTCGCCGCCTGCCGCTGGGCAACCCCTCGAGCCAGCCCGCCCCCACGCGGAAGGCGGGCGGTTTCTCGAATCCGGTTAGTGCCGCGGTGCTGGTCGCGCTGAAGGCGATCGAGATCGAGCGGTCCTTCCGCATCCCGTCGGAGTTGTTTCCAACGTTGCAGCCGAAGTGGTCGGCGGCAGCCGCGAGTCTCCCCGAGCTGCAGCCCTCGACGGCCGACGCGTGGTTCAAGGTGATCTGGATGTATATCTGCGACCGGCATGCGGGCGCGCCGGAGAAATCCGAACTGCGGCGGCTCGTGGAATCGACGAACGCGGCCGTCACTGCCACCACCGAGCCGAACGTCCGCGCCGCGCTCCGCAAGGCTCTCGAGGAGGCGTTTTTCCGGCTGGCGCAGGGCCGCAACTCTGGCAGGCGGCGCGGCGGTGGCTGAGCCGTAGGGTCGCTTGCCCTGCCGCTTGGGGCCGTTGGCTCTGACGCCTACTTGTAGGCCTTGGATCATCTACGAATATCCCAATCGGATGCGCCATCCTCCCACTTGCGAAGCATCACTGCGTTGCCAGCTTGATTAAACGCGACACGAATAGGACCAGCCGCGGCGAGCCGAGACTGATAACACGCAACGATGAATCCTCTATCAATATAGGTTTGGATTGGGCGCCCAAGAAGGACTTCGACGTCGGATCTCGACATCTGAGGAATAATGCAACCAGCGCGGCGAATTGGATCCTGATGGACAGCAAGCGCTGTGACTAGGCCGGCTACTATCGTGGCGGCGAACATGGTCCATCGTCTGCGGCTCATACCATACAAATGCTGTTGCGCATGCACTAGTGCTTCGTCGTGGGTAAGCATCTTGCTTCTGCCAACGTTAAAGATGAGCCACGCCCGCTGCAACGGCGAAGGAATCTGATCGTAGCGAAAACCTAGCGGGTCCAAGCGTTGGCTCTGGCTCCTTGTTAGGCATTTCTATCGCGCACGGACGTGTAAGATGAATCGTTCAGAAGTCAGGTGCTCGTATCGAACCTGAACTCGATATGAACCTGGCGCGAAGCCCTTCTTCCGATCGAATGGCCAACCAACGGGCTCACCTCCAGCGGGCACGGCCAAAACCTCGGAAAGCCGTATAACCAGTCGCTGACTATCTCGCGGTGCCAGCGCCCGCATGTGTCGCTGGGACCCAACGGGCTCAAACGTCGAAGAGCAGAGCGACGGACTCCACCAAGGGCCATTCAGGCGCGCATGTGGGTGCATCACTCCAGAAAGGTCGGTAACCTGGACTCCACACTCGAACGCGGAACGTAGTGGGAATTGAACTGGCGTGTTCGTGGGGTTCGAAAACGCGACCTCAAAACCCACGTCTTCGTCTGCGGAAATGGTGATCTCCCCTCGCGTAAGATTCTTCACTCCAATCGACGCAACGAGGCCGCTTGGCACAGGTGCTGCCGCGGCGAACACGGCAACCAAAAGGTATGCGGCGAGAAGCTTCATGATTTGCCCAGACATTATAGCTGCGTGCCGAGTGCAGCCGAAAAAATAGAAGGTGCTGGTCCCC
>JAZKEV010000403.1:0-2551 GCA_040386765.1 Verrucomicrobiota bacterium
TGAAGAGTGGCCCGCTGAGCTCGATCACTACGCGATCGTCACGCAGGGCTTGAGCATCAAGACGCCTCTGCACCGCGTCGTCAGCCACGTCTACAACGACATGTGGCGCGCGTTGAACAAGGTCCACCAGCTCGGCTACCGCCGCCCCGGCCTCGTCATCGGCCGCTATGAGGAAGTGCGTAGCGCGCACGCCTACCTCTGCGTGTATCTGGGCTGGTCGCAGCTCGTGCTCGGCGCGCCCGCCGCGATCCCCGTGCTCCAGCTGGAGCATGTCGAGGAGAAGCCCTTCGTCTCCTGGCTCGGCCAGCACAAGCCCGATGTGGTCCTTTTCGTCCACCACTACGACAATCTCGCGGCCTTCGAGACGATCCTGCGCCAGCAGCGCATCCGCGTGCCCGGCGATCTCGGCATCGCGGCCATCAGCCAGAGTCTCGCCGGCACGCAATTCTCCGGCCTGCAGGAGAATCAGCACCTCATCGGCGCCTGGGCGGTCGATTTGCTGGTCTCGCGCATCCTGAATCGCGACTTCGGCATCCCCACGCACCCGCGCATCGAGATGGTCGAGCGTCAGTGGATCGACGGGAAAACCCTCCGCGAGGGTCGGACAGGTTATCCTTGACCAGGGCGGGCCGAAATCCCGCCCTGCCTCACTCCGCCTTCTTCTGCGGCGCGGTCTTCGCGTCCTTCTCCTTCTTGTTCTCCTGGCGCTTCAGCAGCACGGAGCTCAGGCCGGGATGGGCTTCGAAGAATTTCGCCAGCGGCGGGTGCGCCACCAGGAAGCTGCCGTCGACGATCAGACTTGGCTTCTTGCGCAGCGCCTTGGCGATTTCGGGATTGGCAGTGAGGAAGTTGTCGAGTGCGACGGCATCCTTGCGCAATACCTTCTGCTGCGCGATCCGCGCGACCTGGCGGTGGACGAAAAAGTGTTTCTCGGTCTTAAGCGCCTTCACGAGGCCCGGCTGGCGCTTGAGCAGCGCGTCGATCTCGGGATTCTGCGCGCGGAAGACCGACTCGGTCAGGCGGTCGGCATTGGTGCGCAGCTCTTCCTCCAGCTTCGGATTGGTATCGAGCAACCGATCGAGATTGAGCAGATCCTTCTGGATCGTCTCGTCGAGCGAGATGATCGGAACTTCGGGCTTCTCGTCGGCAGCCGAGGCGGCCGGGATGAAAACAAGCGACGAGGCGAGGGTAAGCGCGAGCAGCGCGCGGGATAGCGAGGATTTCATGGAAAAGAAAGCTACCTTCAGGGTGACGGCGAGCGGCCGGGACGAGCAACCGAATTATCGCCACGTCAAACACCTTCGGAGGACCCGCAAGAGGCCGCCGGAGGCTCTCGGGGGAAATTTGGTTTGCCACGCCCTACGACGACCCGCTTTCTTGGACCTTCACGTTCTCTAAAACCTTTACCACACCTCTGTCATGGCTGAACTCGTAGGAAACGTCTTGGTGGGCCAGTCCGGCGGCCCCACGTCCGTCATCAATGCCAGCGTCGCTGGCGTCATTTCGGAGGCGCTCAATCATGAGTGCATCGAAGAGATTTACGGCGCGCTGAATGGGGTGCTCGGCATTTTGCAGGAAGACCTCATCGACCTCGCGTCGGAGTCGCAGCAGCAAATCCGCGCCCTCAAGCACACGCCCGGCGCCGCCCTCGGCACCTGCCGTTACAAGCTCAAGAAGCAGCAGGATTTCGAGCGCGTGCTCGAGGTCTTCAAAGCGCACAACATCCGCTACTTCTTCTACATCGGCGGCAACGACTCGCAGGACACCGCCGACAAGATCTCGAAGCTCGCGCAGCAGCAGGGCTATGAGCTTCGCGTCATCGGCGTGCCGAAGACGATCGACAACGATCTCCCCAGCACCGACCACACGCCCGGCTACGCCAGCGCGGTGAAGTACATCGCCACCAGCGTGAAGGAAATCGCCTGCGATAACGAGGCGATGGGCCAGGGCGATCTCGTCTCCATCGTCGAGGTCATGGGCCGCAGCGCCGGCTGGCTCGCCGCCGGTGCCTCGCTCGCCAAGCGCCGCGATCACCCGCACGATCCGCCGCACCTCATCCTCCTCCCCGAAATCCCCTTCAACCAGGAAAAGGTCCTCGAGGACATCAAGCGCGTGCTGAAGCGCGAGAAGTACTGCCTCATCGTCGTCGCCGAGGGTCTCGTCGACAGCGATGGCAACTACGTCGCGGCCAATGCGGCCACGGACGCCTTTGGCCACGCCCAGCTCGGCGGCGCCGGCGATGCTCTCGCTGAAATCCTCGGCCAGAATCTCCCCGGCGTGAAGATCCGCGTCGCGAAGCCCGGCCTCATGCAGCGTTGCGCCGTGCACGCCGGCTCCAAGACCGATGTCGACGAGGCCTACATGGCCGGCGAGGCCGCAGTCGAAGCCGCCATCGAAGGTCACACCGACAAGATGGTGACGATCATCCGTGGCGACGGCGATCACTACACCGCCGAAACCGGCCTCGCCCCCCTCAGTGAAGTGGCGAACGGCGTGAAGAAGCTCCCCCGCGAGTGGATCAACGAAGACGGCCACAGCATGAACTTCCAGT
>JAZKEV010000404.1:0-9529 GCA_040386765.1 Verrucomicrobiota bacterium
CGCGAGGAGTAAGACGAGCCAGGGGTATCGCATGCCTCCAGTCTCGACCGAAGCCGTTAAGTCGCTGTGTGCCTCGCACGCGAAATTGTTAAGCCCGGGTTAATTCCATCACGATTGCCTCCCGCCCCTGCTCTTCTAAACACCTCCTCCCATGACCGATGCCTCCAGTGGCCGCACGCGCCTCCTGATGATCGACGACGACCGCAAGCTCTGCCGGCTCGTCGCCGCTTATCTTGAGCCGCTCGGCTTCGATGTCGTCCCCGCTTACACCGGCCCTGAGGGACTGGAGCGCGCCACCTCTGCGGGCGAGACGTGGCACGCGATCATCCTCGATGTGATGCTGCCCGGGATGGATGGCTTCGACGTGCTGCGGAAAATCCGCGCCACCCACACCACGCCCGTCCTCATGCTCACCGCGCGCGGCGATGAGACCGACCGCATCGTGGGCCTCGAAGTCGGCGCCGATGACTACCTGCCGAAAACCTTTTCCACCCGTGAGCTGCTTGCCCGGCTGCGCGCCGTGCTCCGCCGCAGCGCGCTCAATGCCGAGAGCAAGAATCAGGCGGACACTCCGCCCACCGAGATCGTCGTCGGCCCGCTGCGCGTGAACCTCGACGCCCGCTCCGCCCTGCTCGACAATGCGCCGCTCGTCCTGACCCCGGTCGAATTCGATCTCCTCGCCAGCCTCGCCAAAGCCCGCGGCCGCGTGCGATCCCGCGAGGCCCTCCTCGACGAGATCCGCGATCGCAACTACGACGTCTTCGACCGCTCGATCGACGTCCACATCTCCTCCCTCCGCAAGAAACTCGGCGACGATGCGAAGGACCCGCGGTTTATTCGGACGCTCCGCTCCGCAGGGTATATGATGGTGAATCCGCTGGACGCTTAAGGCGTGTTTTCGAAACAAAGCGACAGTCCACGGGAACGAATACCCTCACGCCTTCGCACGCGTGGATTCTTCGCTACGCTCAGAATGACAAACTAAAATCTTAAGGACGTTGGTATCACTGAATCAAATACAGCTCCACCAACGCCGCGCCCGTCGTCGCGCCGACTCCGCTCACGGCGACCGTATACGCGCCGGCGGCGAGATCGACGAGGAGCGCGGCATCGCGGCTGCCGCCGGGGAGGGCGAAGGCTCCCGCGCCCATGGCAGCGCTCGCCACCTCGGTGGCATTCGTCGCCGACGACCAGTTGTCATTGGTGGCAACCGTCGTCGCGCCACGCAGCAGCGTCATCTGCGGATCGGCCAGCGTGCCGCTCACGCCAAAGTTCGCGAGGCCCGGGCCCACGGCGCGGATGAGCAGCCTGGCCGTGCCTTCGCCGCCGACTACGAAACCGGGGATGAGAACCTGCTCGCCCGTGCCCACGAAGGCGCGCGTCGATACATTCACGAGCCGCGCCGTGGATGCACTCGCATCGCCATCGTAGACCTCGAGCAGTGCCACGCCCGAGCCGCCGCCTGCTCCGACCACCACCGAGTAACTACCGCTCGGAAGCGGGCTCACGAGCGCTGCATCGCGGCTGCCCGCGGTGAGCGCAAAGGCTCCGCTCGCCGCCAGCGCGGTGGCATCGCTCGCACTCCAGTTGTCGTTACTCGCCACCGTCGTGCTGCCGGAGACCAGCGCGAGGCTCGGGTCCGCGAGCGTACCGTTGACGCCAAAGGCCGAGAGCCCGGGGCCCACCGCGCGGGCGATGACATTCTTGGTGCCGCTGCCGCCGATGACGAAGCCGGTGATCGGTGTGGCGGCGGCTCCGCCGACCTGCACGCGCGTCGCGACATTGATGAGCCGCGCCGTGCCACTGCTGCCGACCGACTGCGTGGGTAGCTGGACATTGCCCGCGCCATTGAGGCCGGAGAGGCCGCCGGTTCCCCGCGTATCATAGCTCGCGAGGGCGGTCAGCGTCACGCGGTAGTAGCTCGCGATCGTCGTCGTGGTGTGCGTTGTCGTCAGTCCCGCGCTCGTCACGCCGGTGGTGAGCGAGGTGAAGGTGGTGCCATCGCTCGAAGTCGAGATCGCATAGGTGCCGCCCTCGACGGAGCTCCAGCTGAGGACCACGCCGGAGTCGGTCTTCACCGCGGTAACGATAATCGCCGCGGCCTGCCCACTGCGCACATGCTCCGTCGCAGTCTCGCTGATGGACTGCACGATGGCGCCCGTGGGATTGCCGTAGAACCAGCGGCCGAGCGTGTAGGGAAACTTGGGCGTGCCGTCGGCCTCGATGGTGAGGAAGTAGGCATACGTGCCCTCGGGAAACTCCGGGGTCACGCAGAAGCGGCCGTTGTGGAGATCGAGGTCGAAGTCCGCGCCCTGCGTTTTGCCGAGCTCGCCGAGATAGTCGTAATCCTCGAGGTAGTGGCCGAGGATCTGCGCGGTGCCCACGGCCGGGCCAGTGAGATTGGTGGGGAGCGTCGCGCTGCTGCGATTCAGCGCGCGCATCGCCCAGGCGGGCAGCGTGGTACGGCCGGTCGCGGTGAGGTTGGTCGTGCCGTTGGTGCCATCGCGCTTCACGTAGCCGGGGTTCATCCGACGCACGCCGCTCGCCGGATCCAGCGGTGACGCGTAGCCGTAGGGGCCATAGATCGGATAACCGTCCGCCACCCAGCCAAGGATGGGCGAGTGGCGGGTCGCAGCCGTGCTCTTCTCGGGGTAGGTTTTGGTCGCGGCGTCGTAATCGACATTGTCGCCGAGCAGGTAGCGCAGCGCGGGGGTGTTGGCGTGATAGTGGTAGTTTGAGCCCGCTTGATGCGCAAAGGCTGCATCGAAGGTCACGCCCTCGTTGACGTACGCGTCGCGATTCCAGATGCCGTCGCCCCGGCCGGTCCCCATCGGCGAGGCATCGCTCGCACTCGCATTCGTGTACGAGTAGGTGTCGCGATTATCGAAGAGCGCGACGCCATCCACGAAGTAGCCGATGGCGCCGCCGGCCGTGAGCGTCTTGGTCGCCGGCACGCTCGGGACGCGCGGGATGCGATAGAGGACGTTCTGATTTGCCGGATAGTTGGGAAAGAGCTGGGTGTGCGCCGCATTCAGATACCACGGCCCCATGGTGTGATACCCCAGCCCCGAGGAGCGCAGGTAGACCCAATCGGCCGAGTAGGAGACCTGCATCACACCCGCGTAGCTCGGCGTCGATTGTGTGCCCTGCCCGCGGCTCCAGGTTGTCACAGCGGTGCTGGCATTCTTCGCGGCCTCCGTTTCATAGAGCCGCGCATAGCGGCCGGAGGGCGTCGTAAACCAGCTCGTGATCCGCGGATCGCTGGGCGGCGTCTGCGCGACCACGGCGACCGGCAAGACCGGAAGGAGTTGGGCGGCCACCGCCAACAAGAGGGTGAAGCGAGGGGGAGTTTTCATGGGGAAGTCCTGTCGCCCCATCTAACCCTCCCGCGTTTAAGGTGGTGTGTGGTCTTGCAGAAGTTTTGTTAAGCGCAGGTAAATGCACGGGCGTTTGCGCCCTACCCTGCTAAGGTCCGCCTCATCCCGCTTTGCTTCGCGCCATGAAAGTCATCTACCCGCTTTCGTTTAAAGTCTCACTCTGGCTGCTCCTCAATCTGCTGCTGCTGGGCGCCGCGGGCGCGACGTTTTACTGGACGCAGTTCGGCCGGGGCTGGGACTCGCTGCTCGTCGGTGCGCTCGGCGAGCGACTGCAAGCCACCGCGGATGGCATCATGTCGGAAGGCCTCTCGAGCGGCGAAAGCGGCCTCGAGGCCGCACTCGTGCAGCGCGGACGCCGGACCAACGCGGAATTTTTCCTCTTTCACAATGAAGGCCATCAAGTCGCGGGCCGGCCCGTAAAGATTCCCGATGCCGTGCGCGCCGAGCTGAGTCGCGGCCCGCGCCGTGGTCCGCCGGGCGAGGGTGGCCCGCCCCTGCCGCCCGGCTACGAAGGACGCCCCGAAGACGCGCCGCGCGGCGGCAAGAAAGGCTTCGGCGGCCCGCCTTCGGGCGGTCGCGGCCCCGGGGGCGGACGCCCGCCCGGCGCGGGTCGCTTCATCGTGCGCACGGCCGAACCCACCGAGACGTGGATCGGCCTGCGGGTCCCGCTGCTGCGTGAGTTTGCCCAGCCGGGTCCCGGCACCCTGATCATTCGAGCGCCGCATCTGCTGGCGCTGCTTCGCCTCTTCGACGTGCTGCCGTGGCTCGGCTTGATCGCGGGCGCGTTCGGTTTGTCGCTACTGCTCTGGGTGCCGCTCATCGGCGGCATCACCCGCGCGTTGCGCGATCTCAACCGCGCGACGGAAGCCATCGCCGAGGGGCAGTTCGACACGCGAGTGCCCGACACCCGCCGCGATGAACTCGGCCACCTCGGCCAATCGGTGAACCGGATGGCCGGCCGCCTCGAGATGTTCGTCAACGGCCAGAAGCGCTTCCTCGGCGATGTCGCACACGAGCTCGGCTCACCCATCGGCCGCCTACAGGTCGCCACCGAGATCCTTGAAGCCCGCGCCGACCCGGCGCTCCGCGAGCACGTGAGCGACGTACGCGAAGAGGTGCAGCAGATGGCGGTGCTCGTGAACGAGCTCCTTGCCTTCACCAAGGCCAGCATGCGCACGCGCGAAGCTCATCTCGTACCCGTCGAGATCGATACGCTCGTCGCGGAAGTGCTCTCCCGCGAGGACCCGCGCTCGCGCGTGAACGTGGAACCCGTCCACGGCGTGCGCGCCCAGGCCGACCGCCTGCTGCTCGTCCGCGCCCTCGGCAACCTCGTCCGCAATGCGCTGCGCTATGCGGGCGATCTCGCGGTGATCGCGCTGCGCGTCCGCACCGAAGGGGGCAATGTTTTCGTCGTCGTCGAGGACGACGGCCCCGGTGTGCCTGATGCGGCGCTGGAGCGCCTTGGCGAACCGTTCTTCCGGCCTGAAACCGCACGCACGCGTGAGACGGGCGGCGTCGGGCTCGGCCTCGCGATCGTGCGCACGAGCGTGGCTGCTTGCGGGGGTGAGGTGCAGGTCACGAATCGCACGCCGCAGGGTTTCCGCGCGGAAGTGCGCCTCGCGCTCGCGACGTAAGCTGACGGGCAGGCTCAGCCGAGGTGCCCGCTGCGCAGGCCGCGCCGCGGCCGGCCCCGTCGCGAGTCTGCATTAATATAGGAGCGGCTACACGTCGCGATCTCAGGCGCCGGTATTGTCCATACCCGCTGAAACCCGCGGACGAGCAGGAGTACGAATCACGAGCACAGGCCGGAACGAAGGAGAATTTCGGCCCCTTTACGCCTCCCTAACAATTCTCCCCTCCGCGCTAACGGAGCGCCAACAATCGCGGCGTCTTCCTGAGTATCGCTCACCTCACATGTTCGCCACGCCGCCCACGACGGGCGGCAGCAAACCGCGAGGCGAAGCGAATTACTCAAAATGAAAACCTCACAGCGTTTCGTCTCCCTCCTCGCTCCGCTCGCCCTCGTCGCCACGCTCGCCGCGCAGCCTCCCGGCGGCGGCCGCCCCGGCGGCCCCGGTGGTCGTGGGCACCCGGTTGTCCGCGTCCTGGATGCCGACAAGAATCACGAGATCTCCGCCGCCGAGATCGCCGCCTCCGCCACCGCGCTCCGCACACTCGACGCCAACAGCGACGGCACCGTGACCGTCGCCGAGATGCGCCCCGCCCGCCCGGCCGACGCTCCGGAACGTCCGACCCCGCCCGCCGACGCTCCCGCGCGTCCGGCCGATCCCGTGATGCTCGCCCTTGACGCCAATGTGGACGGCAATCTCTCCGCCGCCGAAATCACCAACGCCCCGACGAGCCTCGCCGTCCTCGACGCCAACAAGGACGGCAAGCTCACCAGCGACGAGCTGCGTCCGCTGCCCCCGGAGGGCGCGCCGGCCGGCGGCGGGAAGCGCGGGCCGCGGAGCTGAGTTGAGCTGCGCCAAGAGATAGTAAGACGAACAGGTAGGGTGACCTTTTCTCAAGCGCCGTCTCAGCGGATACGGATATCCTGAGCGGCGCGTTGGGATAACGCGCCCTACCTTTTTCGGCGGCACGGCTTTGGCATGTTTACCTCCGCTTAATAATTTTCCCGCTGCGCCAAACATTTCGTTTACGCGGCTCAGGCATTCTGGCGCCACGCCCCTCGACTACCATGAACACCTTCCAATGGCTCCTCGTTCTCGGTTTCCCGCCTTCCGTCGCAGCTGCGTCTGCCGCGCCGGAAATCTTCCGCGACGAGCCCATCCCCGCTGGAGAGAACTTCAGTCGCTGATAGCGCTCGTTCGGGAAGCCACCACGCGCGACTTCGCCCGTAGCTCACACCGGAGCCTGATCGTCGCGATGAAGTGGGTCGGCAGGCCGAATTCCCGGCAGACCATGGCCGCCGCTTCCTCCTGCCTCTTCCAGCGCAGCGCACACCGGCGCAAAATTCCCGCCGTGCGGAGCAGCTCCTGATCGCGCAGCTCAAGCTCAGCCAGCAGCGCCGTGTAGCGCTGCTTCACTTTCTCGGACACCGCTTCCCACAGCCGGCTATCCCAATCGGCAACGATGGAGGCATTATTCATGGCGACCTTTTGAGCGCACATTGTACAGGCGACTTCGTTTACCACCAGCAGGAATCGGCCTCCCGGTTGAGGCCGGTTTCAGGCCAAGGCAAGCACGGCGCTCCAACCGGCTCGCCTACTTGGTACCCAATTCATAGATCACCTCGCGCACCTCTTTGGGGATGCCGCCCAGCCAGATGTAAGAGGCGCGGACCTTCGTCGCGTAGATCGGCATCGCGCACTTCTTGAAGAGCCAGGCAAAGGCGCCGCAGCCCGCGAGCAGGACGAGAAGCGCAAAACCCGGATTGACGCCGGTCAGCAATACGGCGCCCGCGGCCCCGACGGCGGCAAAAAGAAAGAGCACGAGCACTCCCTTCATCAGCCATTCTTTCCGCCGCACACGCGCATGGAGGTAAAAGCGCACCGTCGCCTTGCGCTTCGTCGTCTGGAAGGAAAGCGCGTCACCATCGAGATCGTAGTCGTCGAAGACGCGCTCGACCTTGCGCAGGTTGTCGCCCGCACCGGTGTGGAGACAGACGGGCGGAAATACGAAATCGGTCGGCACCACCAGGGAGTCGCCCTCAAGCCACACGCCCGCCTTGTTGGGCGGGGTGGATGCTTCTTTTGGTTCGATGCTCATGGAAAGGGAATCGAGCTAAATCTCAGCCCAAGACCAGCGCGATTTGCACGCCCGGGCCGTGGACGCCCTCGATGAGGATACCTTCGACGTCGGCGGTCTTGGAGGGCCCGGTGCACCAGACTACGTTGCGATCGGTGCCGAGCGCGGCGACGGCCTGCGTGACGTCGCCGAAGATCGAGGCGCGCTCGACCACGGCGATGTGCACCCAGGGAGCGAGCGCGGCGAGGCGGCGCGTGGTCGTTGCGTCGTTCAGGATGATCGTGCCTGACTCCGCGATCGCGCCGGCGGCGCGCGTGATGCCGAAGGCGTAGTCGTCGATCCGCGTGCGGTCGAACTCGTGCTCGATCGTGAAGCCGGCGCCGAACTGCGGCGCGAGGCGCGGCCAGAGATCGCGGTCGCAGTAGCCGCGCAGCCAACCGTTGGTGCGCAGGTGCGCGGCGAGCGCCGCCGCGTCGGTAAACGAGAGGGAGCTGACGCGCTTCGCGCGCTCGCCGAAGAGCTCCACGAGGTCGCGACCGGCGATGAGGTTTCGCATCACGGCGATCTCGGCATCGTACTGCGGCAGCGGGGCGCGTTCGCGCAACGGGGCCAGCGCCCCGCGCACGCGCGACATGATGGCTTCTCGATCGTCACTCATAGTCGGAAAATCAGCGTTTCGGCGGGGCGAGGAGTTTCTCGCGCGCCACGAGGTACAGGAAGCCCACGATCACCGCGTACGGCAGCAGCGCGAGCAGGTCGGCATTGGGCCCCTCGAAGAAGGGGTTGCTCTTCGTCGCCCACGTCGTGATCGCCTTGTCGAAGGACTCCAGCGCACCCGCGAAGAAGGCGATGACGATGCCGGCGATCGCGCCGCCCGCGATGTAGCCCGAGGCCAGCAATGCGCCGGGGCTCTTGTCGCTCTCCACGGCAAATTGTTCCTCGGTCATCGCCGCGTACGCGGCCTTCTTCCGCGTCTTGCGATCCACCAGCCAGCGAATCATGCCGCCGACGAAGATGGGAGTGGAGGCCCACAGGGGCAGGTAGACGCCGACGGCGAAGGCGAGCGCCGGCACAAACGAGAGCTGGATCGTAACCGCGATCATCACGCCGAGCAGCACCAGAGCCCACGGCAGCTTTTGATCGAGGATGCCCTTGATGATGTAGGAGACGAGGACGGCCTTGGGCGCGTCGAATTTCATGACCTCGGTGCCATCGGGCCGCTTGTTGTGCGCGCCGTTGATGGCGGGGTCGACGAGCCACACGGCCTCGCCGCGGTCGTTGACGAAGTACTTGCCCGCGGGGCCGCCCGTGGTGTCGGTCTTGTGCCAGACGCGGTATTGCGCCGAGTCGTCGCGGGCCTGCGGGCCCTGCAGGCCCTGCTTTTCCGTATCCAGTTTATTGATATCCGTGGCGAGGCCGGGGGCAACCTGCGCGGCGGGCACGTAAACGGTGCCATTCTGATTGAGCTTCAGCAGGATCGGGCCGAGCGCGACGGCCGAGGCAAAGGCGCCGATGAGGATGCCGTATTGCTGCAACTTCGGCGTGGCGCCGAGGAGGTAGCCGGTCTTGAGATCCTGCGAGGTAGTGCCGCCATTCGAGGAGGCGATGCAGACGATAGCGCCGACCGCGAGCGCCGTGACGTAGTAGGTGCCGCCCTTCCAGCCCACGAGGAGGAAGACGAGGCAGGTGAAGAGGAGCGTCGCCACCGTCATGCCCGAGATGGGATTGGAGGTGGAGCCGATCTCGCCCGTGAGCCGCGACGAGACGGTCACGAAGAGAAAGCCAAAAGCCACGATCAGCAGCGCGCCGACGAAGTTCATGTGCAGCGAAGGCGCGAACATGATGAGCGCGAGCAGCACCACGATGCCGATGCCGACAAACTTCATCGAGAGATCGCGATCCGTTCGCGGCACCTCGCCGCTTGCGGTCGCGGCGCCGCCGAGACCGAGGCCGGAGAGCCCGCCGCGCAGGCCGTGCCAGATCGTCGGCAGCGCCTGCACGAGGCTGATGATGCCGCCCGTCGCGACCGCGCCCGCGCCGATGTAGAGGATGTATTCGCTGCGGATGGCGCCGGCGCTCATCTCGGAGATGAGCTTGGTGGCCGGCGCGAGCGGAGTCGTCAGGCCATCGCCGAAGAACTTGATCAGCGGGATCAGCATCAGGTACGAGAGCACGCCGCCCGCGCACATCACCGAGGCGATGCGCGGGCCGATGATGTAGCCGACGCCGACCAGCTCCGGCGAAACCTCGACGCCCACCGAGCCCGCTTTCAACGGGGCGCCAAAGGTTTTTTCCGGCACATCCTTCCACAGCTTGAAGGCGGACATCAGCGTCTTGTAGACGAGCCCGATCGCGAAGCCGGTGAAAACCACTTTGGCCCCGGGAGAGGCGCCGAGCCCGGCGGCCTCCGCGGCGCGGATATCGGCCTGCGCCGAGGGGGAGGC